>NZ_JBTVPY010000039.1:0-23290 GCF_054720805.1 Pseudomonas sp. MT3 | reverse complement strand
GGCCTGCGGCCGATACGGCGGGGTAGACATAGAATCTCCTACAGGAAGCCCTCATGCGAGCAGGCGTTGTCTGCGAAATCCGGCCCGGTGCAAGCGACAGAAACGACAACGCGCGGCCGGGGCCGCGCGTTGTCAGGCAAGGGTGACGCTTACTTGCCGGTCTTGATGGTGTTCCAGGTGCGGGTACGCACGCGGTCGATCTTCATCGGCATGGATTCGAGGGCGAACAGCTTGGCCATCTTGTCCTGCGGTGGGTAGATCGCAGGGTCCGCCTTGATTGCCTTGTCCACCAGCGGGTCGGCAGCCAGGTTGCCATTGGCGTAGTGCACGTAGTTGCTGACACCGGCCATCACGTCGGGGCGCAGCAGGTAGTTCATGAAGGCGTAGGCGGCCTTCTCATCCGGCGCGTCGTTGGGCATGGCGACCATGTCGAACCACAGCGGCGAGCCTTCCTTCGGCGTGGAATACTGGATTTCCACGCCGTTCTTGGCTTCCTTGGCGCGGGTGGCGGCCTGCAGGATGTCGCCGGAGAAGCCGACGGCTACGCAGATCTCGCCGTTGGCCAGGTCGCTGACGTACTTGGAGGAGTGGAAGTAGCGGATGTACGGACGCACCTTGAGCAGCGCTTCCTCGGCCTTCTTGTAGTCATCCAGCTTCTGGCTGTGATGCGGCAGGCCCAGGTAGTTCAGGGTGATCGGCAGCAGTTCCGGGCCGTTGTCCAGCACCGCGACGCCACACTTGGCCAGCTTCTCCATGTACTCGGGCTTGAAGAAGATGTCCCAGGAGTCGATCGGCGCGTTGTCGCCCAGCACTTCCTTGATCTTCGCCGGGTTGTAGCCGATGCCGGTGGTGCCCCACAGGTAGGGGAAGCCGTGCTCGTTGCCCGGATCGTTCACTTCCAGCGCCTTCATCAGCACCGGGTTGAGGTTCTTCCAGTTCGGCAGTTGGCTCTTGTCCAGCTTCTTCAGCGCGCCGGCCTGGATCTGCTTGGCCATGAAGTGGTTCGACGGCACCACGATGTCGTAACCGGATTTGCCGGTCATCAGCTTGCCGTCGAGGGTCTCGTTGCTGTCGTAGACGTCGTAGGTTGCCTGGATGCCGGTGTCCTTGGTGAAGGTCGGCACGGTGTCCGGGGCGATGTAGTCGGACCAGTTGTAGATCTTCACGGAGTCAGCCTGGGCGGCGCCTGCGAACATCGTGATGGACAGTGCGAGGGTGGTGAGCAACGGGGAGGACGTTTTCATTCTTATGTTCCTGACGGCGGTGCGGGAGGCCCGGCGCCGTCCGCCCAGGGCGGTCGGCGCGGTAGTACGGGCTGAGCAAGAATTAACCGTTTTGCCGGAACATGGCGAGGGGCGGTGGCTGCTTGCGGGTCCGCAGACAGCCACGCGTGACCCGGGTCGCCCGCTGTCGGAACGCCCGCCAGGGAGCCGCCCCGGAACGGGGCGGAGGCGGCTTACTGAACCAGGTCCTGTTCGTCGAACAGTCCGTCGAAGAGCATGGTCGACAGGTAGCGCTCTCCCGAGTCGGGGAGGATGACCACGAGGGTCTTGCCCTGCATGTTCGGCTCCTCCGCCAGCTTCACCGCGGCGGCCATCGCGGCGCCGCTGGAAATGCCGCAGAGGATGCCTTCTTCCTGCATCAGGCGCAGGGCCATGCTCTTGGCGTCGTCGTCGGTGATGGTGGCGACGCGGTCCACCAGCGACAGGTCGAGGTTCTTCGGCACGAAGCCGGCGCCGATGCCCTGGATCTTGTGCGGACTGGGTTTGACTTCCTCGCCGGCGAGGGTCTGGCTGATCACCGGCGAGCTGACCGGCTCCACCGCCACCGCGAGGATCGGCTTGCCCTTGGTGTTCTTGATGTAGCGCGCCACGCCGGTAAGGGTGCCGCCGGTGCCGACGCCGGCCACCAGAACGTCCACCGCGCCATCGGTGTCGTTCCAGATTTCCGGGCCGGTGGTCTTCTCGTGGATCGCCGGGTTGGCCGGGTTGTCGAACTGCGCCGGCATGAAGTACCTGGACGGGTCGCTGGCGACGATTTCCTCGGCCTTGGCGATCGAGCCTTTCATGCCCTTGGCCGGCTCGGTGAGGACGATCTCTGCGCCCAGGGCCTTGAGCACCTTGCGGCGCTCCAGGCTCATGGAGGAGGGCATGGTGAGGGTCAGCTTGTAGCCACGGGCGGCGGCGACGAAGGCCAGGCCGATGCCGGTGTTGCCGGAGGTCGGCTCGACGATGGTCATGCCGGACTTGAGGCGGCCGCTCGACTCGGCATCCCAGATCATGTTGGCGCCGATCCGGCATTTCACCGAATAGCCGGGGTTGCGTCCTTCGATCTTGGCCAGGATGGTGACGCCGCGCGGGGCGATGCGATTGATCTGGACCAGCGGCGTGTTGCCGATGGACTGCGCGTTGTCTGCGTAAATGCGGCTCATGGTGAGAGAGTCCTTGTCGCTCTTGAGTAGACCCGAAAGCCTATTCCCAGCCCGCCTCTGCGTCCAGACGCAGAACCGGCGGAACGATCGGTCGCAGTGGCGCCTGGAGCGGGTCTCAATGACCGTACGGGCGATGGGGCGTCACAAGTGGTGGCTGAACGAGGGGGAAGCGGGCATTCAGTGACTGAATGCTCGACCTGCGTTCACAGTCGAGCGCCATGCGCGTTATAGTCGCAGTCTCCCAAACGCATCTCTCCGCCCGGGTCCGGCCCGGCCGCTACCGTTCGAGGATTTCCCGATGAAGTTCGAAGGCACCCAGTCCTACGTCGCCACCGACGACCTCAAGCTGGCGGTCAACGCCGCCATCACCCTGCAGCGCCCGCTGCTGGTGAAGGGCGAACCGGGCACCGGCAAGACCATGCTGGCCGAGCAGTTGGCGGAGTCCTTCGGCGCCAAGCTGATCACCTGGCACATCAAGTCCACCACCAAGGCCCACCAGGGGCTCTACGAGTACGACGCGGTGAGCCGCCTGCGCGACTCGCAACTGGGCGTGGACAAGGTCCACGACGTGCGCAACTACATCAAGAAGGGCAAGCTCTGGGAGGCCTTCGAGGCCGAAGAGCGCGTGATCCTGCTGATCGACGAGATCGACAAGGCCGACATCGAGTTCCCCAACGACCTGTTGCAGGAACTCGACAAGATGGAGTTCTTCGTTTACGAGACCAACGAGACCATCAAGGCCAAGCAGCGCCCGATCATCATCATCACCTCGAACAACGAGAAGGAACTGCCGGACGCCTTCCTGCGCCGCTGCTTCTTCCACTACATCGCCTTCCCCGACCGCGAGACCCTGCAGAAGATCGTCGACGTGCACTACCCGAAGATCAGCGGCACGCTGGTCAGCGAGGCGCTGGACATCTTCTTCGACGTGCGCAAGGTACCGGGTCTGAAGAAGAAGCCCTCCACCTCCGAGCTGGTGGACTGGCTGAAGCTCTTGATGGCCGACAACATCGGCGAAGCC
Organism: Pseudomonas sp. MT3; assembly: GCF_054720805.1. Taxonomy (NCBI): domain Bacteria; kingdom Pseudomonadati; phylum Pseudomonadota; class Gammaproteobacteria; order Pseudomonadales; family Pseudomonadaceae; genus Pseudomonas; species Pseudomonas sp. MT3. The sequence continues at coordinate 19,838 of NZ_JBTVPY010000039.1, read as the reverse complement.
GTGCTGCGCGAGCGCGATCCCACCAAGGCCATTCCGCCGCTGGCCGGGGCGCTGGTGAAGAACGAGCAGGACGTGCAACTGCTGGAACGCTTGGCGTTCATGAGTCGCCGCGCCAGTCGCTGATTCTTTCGTATCTCCCTGTAGGAGCGAGCTTGCTCGCGAAGCTCTTTGCCGGTTCGCGAGCAAGCTCGCTCCTACAAGAGCATGTGCTTTAGAGAGGGTGCAGCCATGCTGCTCAACCTGTTCAACGAAATGCGCGCGGCCAAGGTGCCGGTGTCGGTGCGCGAGCTGCTCGACCTGATCGATGCGCTCAAGCACCGCGTCGTGTTCGCCGACATGGACGAGTTCTATTACCTCGCCCGGACCATCATGGTGAAGGACGAGCGCCATTTCGATAAGTTCGACCGGGCCTTCGGCGCCTACTTCAAGGGCCTGGAAAAGCTCGACGACCACCTCAAGGCGCTGATCCCCGAAGAGTGGCTGCGCAAGGAGTTCGAGCGCCTGCTGACCGACGAGGAACGCGCGCAGATCCAGTCCCTGGGTGGCCTGGACAAGCTCATCGAGGAGTTCAAGAAGCGCCTGGAAGAGCAGAAGGAACGCCATGCCGGCGGCAACAAGTGGATCGGCACCGGCGGCACCAGCCCGTTCGGCTCCGGCGGCTTCAACCCCGAGGGCATCCGCGTCGGCGATGCCGGCAAGCGCCAGGGCAAGGCCGCCAAGGTGTGGGACCAGCGCGAGTACAAGAACCTCGACGACCAGGTCGAGTTGGGCACGCGCAACATCAAGATCGCCCTGCGCCGCCTGCGCAAGTTCGCTCGCGAGGGCGCGGCGGAAGAGCTGGACATCGACGGCACCATCGACCACACCGCCAAGGATGCCGGCCTGCTCAACATCCAGATGCGCCCGGAGCGCCGCAACACCGTGAAGCTCCTGCTGCTGCTGGACATCGGCGGCTCGATGGACGCCCACGTGAAGGTCTGCGAGGAACTGTTCTCGGCCTGCAAGACCGAGTTCAAGCATTTGGAATATTTCTACTTCCACAACTTCATCTACGAGTCGGTGTGGAAGAACAACCTGCGCCGCAGCAGCGAGCGCACCGCTACCTTCGACCTGCTGCACAAGTACGGGCCGGACTACAAGGTGGTGTTCGTTGGCGATGCGGCCATGGCGCCCTACGAGATCACCCAGGCCGGCGGCAGCGTCGAGCACTGGAACGAGGAAGCCGGCTACGTCTGGATGCAGCGCTTCATGGAGAAGTACAAGAAGCTCATCTGGATCAACCCGTACCCGAAGGACACCTGGAACTACACCGCTTCCACGGGCCTGGTGCGCGAGCTGGTGAAGGAACAGATGTTCCCGCTGACCCTGAGCGGCCTGGAAGAGGGCATGCGCTTCCTCTCCCGCGGTTGAAACTCTTCCGCGGTTGAGCGCCGAGACGGTGCACCTGCACCGTCCGGGTGTCCGCAAAGGTAACCCTGCCGCCAGGAGGGAAGTTTCTCGCCTGGCGTCGAAAGCCCCGTCCAGTGGGGATCGATCCGGCCACGCCAGGTGGCCGGCACGCAACTTGCCTGCTTCTGACCTGCGCCTGCCGCGGTAACATTCGCTGGCGCGCCGTAGCGTCTACGATGGGCATCGAATGAATTCTCTGACCTTCTCCCGCTCCACCTGGCTCAACTCCCTGCACATGACCTCGCTGACCGTCGCGCTGATGGAGTCCGAGGGGCACAGCCGCGAGTCCATCCTCGAGGGCAGCGGCATCACTGGCGACGACCTGCTCGACCTGCGCCGGCTGGTCAGCCCGTGGCAGGAGCAGCAGGTCTTCGCCAACGTGCAGAACCTCGCCGGCGAACCGGCCCTCGGCCTGCGCCTGGGCGTACGCACGCGGATCACCGCCTACGGCCTGCTGGGTTATGCGCTGATCTCCGCGCCCACCCTGGGCGAGGCGCTGCGCATCGGCCTGAGCTACCCGGTGTTGCTGGGCACCTACTTCCACCTCGCGCTGGAAGTGGACGGCGACATGGCCTGGCTGGTCGCCACCGGCTACGGCGAAGAGGAAGAGCTGCGCCCGTTCAACACCGAGCTGTGCCTGGGCTCGCTGAAGGTCGCCTGCGCCGACCTGCTCGGCCAGCCGTTGCCGCTGGTGCGCGCCGAATTCGACTACACCGGCCCGGCCGACCGCTGCGCCGCCTACGCCACCCTGTTCGGCTGCCAGCTGGATTTCGACTGCCCGCGCAGCGCCATCGGCTTCCCGGCGAGCTGGCTGGACATGCGCCTGCCGCTGGCCGACGCGGTGACCCACCGGGAGATGCTGGAGCAGTGCCGCCGGCAGAATATCGACCTGGCCGCGCGCCGCGCCTGGCTCGACAAGGTTCGCGCGATTCTCGGCGAACGCCTGCAGGAACCGCCGGGCCTGGAGGAACTGGCGCGCCGCCTGAACTGCTCCTCGCGCAGCCTGCGCCGCCATCTGCAGCAACAGCAGACCAGCTACCAGCAGTTGCTCGACGAACTGCGCTTCGCCCGCGCCAAGGAACTGCTACAGGACGGCGACATGCCGATCTACCGCATCGCCGAGGAACTCGGCTTCAGCGAGACCGCCAGCCTGCGCCACGCCTTCCAGCGCTGGAGCGGCCAGCCGCCGAGCCACTTCCGTGCATAGCGAGCGGTGCACAAAGAGCCGTGCATGAAATCCGCGTAAAATTGTCGCAGATCAAGGATCAGGCCCGTCTGACAGGCATAGCCTTCAGGAATCCCACAAGGAAGCCCGAGGGCCTGATCATGGCCAAGAAATTCCCCCTCAATCCGCCGCACCCCGAGCGTATCTGCTGGGGCTGCGATCGCTACTGCCCGTCCACCAACCTGGCCTGCGGCAACGGCGCCGACCGCACCATGCACCCGGCCGAGATGCTCGGCGAGGACTGGTACCAGTTCGGTGACTGGGGCATCGAGGCGTCGAATACGATTTCCGTAGTGCAGCTGGAGCCTTCCAGCTAGCACTCGCCCCGCGCCCTGGCGGCGCCGGATGAAAAAGCGCGCACTCCGGGGGAGTGCGCGCTTTCGTTTCATCAGCCCTTGGCCGGGGCGATGCCGTAGAGCTTCCGGAAGCGCGATCAGCCCGGCCGTCTGCATCAGAACCACGTGCTCGCCGTTGCGGCCGCCGCTCGATGACGGTCAGGCGCGGGCTTCCAGGATCAGGTTGAAGGGTGTTTCCGCAGCGCGGCGGAACTGGCTGAACCCGGCCTCCTCGAAGACCTTGCGCAGACGTGCTTCGCCCGCTTGCGCGCCCAGGCCCAGGCCGACTTCCTGGGACAGCGAATTGGGCGTGCAGATGAAGGTGGAGGCGGCATAGAACAGCCGGCCCACCGGGTTGAGGTTGTCGTCGAGGTGGTCGTTGGCGAAGGGCTCCACCAGCAGTACCGTGCCGTCCGGCTTGAGTGCCTGGCGGGCATGGCGGGCGGCGCCGACCGGGTCGCCCATGTCGTGCAGGCAGTCGAAGAAGCAGATCAGGTCGTAGTCGCCCGGATAGTCCTTGGCGCTGGCGCGCTCGAAGCGTGTGCGATCGGCCACGCCTGCCTCCGTGGCGCGCTGGGTGGCGGTGTCGATCGATGGCGCGTGATAGTCGAAGCCGGCGAACCGCGAGTCGGGGAAGGCCTGCGCCATGATTACCGTGGAGGCGCCGTGGCCGCAGCCGATGTCCGCGACCTGCGCGCCACGCTGGAGCTTCTCGAGCACGCCGTCGAGCGCCGGCAGCCATTCGCTGACCAGGTGCGCCCGGTAGCCGGGACGGAAGAACCGCTCGGTGCCGGAGAACATGCAGGGGTGGTGATCGCCCCAGGGCAATGCGCCGTCGCCACGCATGGCGGCCACCAGCTTGTCCTTGTCGTGGAACAGAGCCGCGACCACCACCGCGCCACCGGCGACATAGACCGGCGAGTCCTCCACCGCCAGGGCCAGGGCCTGCTCTTCGGGCAGGCGGAAGAGGCCGTCGTGGTGTTCCATGTAGCCGGACGCGGCGTGGGCGCTGAGCCATTCGCGCACCAGGCGGGCGTTGCAGCCGGTGCGCTCGGCCAGGGTCTGGGCGCTGATCGGCTGGCTGTCCGCCATCGCGCGGTACAGGCCGAGTTCGTCGCCGAGGATGATGTTGGCGAGCATCGCCGCGCCACCCATGTCGGTGACCAGCTTGCCCATGAAATCGTTGAGCTTGGCTTCGTCCATGACGCGACTCCTGCGCAGGACCACCGTGCACGCGTCGGCCCGACGGTGGTCGGGTAGAGGGCAGGGCGGCGAGGGGCGCATGCCGGATGACCCTTTGCCGCGCCGGACACCGGGCGCGACGGCCCGGTGCGTCGTCACGCAATGGCGGCGTCCCGGGCGGGAGCATTGCGTACGGGCCGGCCGAGTCGGAGCGCACCGGCACCGACGGTGTTGCGCTCGACGACGGACTCAGCGAGGTGTGGCCCCGTGCGGGGGCCTATGGTTCAGTCTAGGTTTGCCCGCGTGTGCGGGCGCGGTGGCCGACCTGTGGTCGATGCATCCAGGGGACTCATTCTCCAGGGTCCGTTGCGGGCTTCTGCGGAACCGGCAGTGGCTGCTGCAGCACCAGGCTCTGCGGCGAGGACAGCGAGATACCCAGTTCGCGCAGGCGGCCGAGGATGGTGAAGAGCAGGTCGCTGCGTGCGGTGGCCACGGCGCGCGGGCTGTTCACGTAGCCCGACACGCCCAGGGTCAGCCCGGTGGCGCCGAGTTCCTTGAAGGTCACCGACGGCGCCGGCGTGGCGGTAATCGACTCATGCTCGGCAAAGGCCGCCAGCAGCACCTCGCGAACCTTCAGTACATCGGTGTCCAGCGGCAGCGTCAGGCTGATGCTGACCACCCCCAGGGCGTTGCTCATGGTCACGTTGCGCACGTTCTGGGAAATGAACTGCGAGTTGGGGACGATCACCGTGGACTGGTCGGACATCTGGATTTCCGTGGCGCGTACGTTGATCCGCCGGATGTCGCCTTCCACGCCCCCGGTCAGGCTGACCCAGTCGCCGACCTTCACCGGTCGCTCGGTCAGCAGGATCAGGCCGGAAATGAAGTTCTGCACGATGGCCTGCAGGCCGAAGCCGATGCCCACCGACAGGGCGCTGACCACCCAGGTCAGGCTGGTGAGGTTGATGCGCAGGGCCGAAAGCACCAGCAGTACCAGGATGACCATGCCGATGTAGCCCACCAGGGTCACCAGCGAGGCGCGCATGCCCACATCCATGCTGGTTTCCGGCAGCAGTTCGTCGGCCAGCCAGCGCTTGAGCAGACGCAGGCCGAACAGGCCGGCGCCCAGCGTCGCCAGGGCCAGCAGGATGTCCTGCGGAACGATGTTCAGGCGGCCCAGCGACTGGCCGCTTTCCACCAGTTGCACCAGTCCTTGCAGCAGCTCGCCCGGGCTGGCGCCGGATGTGGAGAACGCCACCAGCAGGGTCGATAGCACCAGCAGGGTGCGGCCCGTGCCGGTCAGCAGCGTGGTGAACTGCGCCTGATGCTGCGGATTGACGCCGAGGTTCTGCGCCAGGCGCTCGCCGATCGGATGCTTCGGCGACAGCAGTGCCTCGCAGAGGTCGCCGAACAGGGCCGTCAGCAGGTAGCCGCTGGCACAGATCACGCTGGCCCAGAGCAGCTTGCCGGCGAGGAAATAGGCCAGCGAGAGATAGCCGGAGACCAGCGCGAGCAGAATTAGCAGCACGGTGATCAGGATGGCCAGGACGATCACGCTGGTGAGCGGGGAGGCCTCGTGGTCGTCCGCCTCGCGACGGCTGCGGCGGTAGCAGTACAGTGCCGTGGCGAACAGCACGGCGCTGGCCAGGGCGGTGATGCCGTTGACCGCGACGGTCAGGGCGAGGCTGGCGCCGCTGGCGCTGTTCAGGCGTTCCTGGGTGCCGAGCAGGAGGAGCATCCAGGCCATCAGCCAGGGGAAGGGCGAGAGGGCCTTGGCCACCGGGTCGGGCAGGTCGGGGAGGCGCCAGGAGGGGCGCTGTACGGCCAGCAGGCCACGGCCGAGGCCGGCGGTGAAGGTGCAGAAGATCACCAGGGCGAGCAGTTGGTCGGCCAGGTTGGACATGTTGCCGTCGAGCTGTTCGTGCCAGTCCAGCCCTTCGCGGATCAGCCCGGCCCCGCCGCCCAGGGTGACGATGGTCGCCAGGCTCACCGACAGGGCCAGGGCGCTGCGCCGTAGTCGGCCGACGGGAATCCAGCGGATCATCGCCTTGGTCAGCAGTTGCTCCAGCAGGCGGCGTCCCGGCACCCAGAGCAGCGCGGCGGCGATCAGGCAGACGACGAAGGGCGCGCGGTTGCCAGGCTGCCAGGCCTGGACGAGGCTGTCGGCAATCCGTTGGTGGACGGCGTTCAGACGCGCCAGGTCATCGTCGGTCGGGCGGATCAGGCTGGACCAGAAGCGCGGACTGAACGGTGGCGAGGAGCGCGTGGCGATCTGCGAGTTGAACTGGCTGCGGCGCAGGTTGACGATCTGCGCGGCGAGGTCCAGGGCGGCGTTGTCCATCTGCTTGGCGCGCTGTACCTGTTGTGCCAGTTGCTTCTGCTCCGCCTGCAAGTCGTTGCGCTGGCGGGTGAGGTTGTCCGCTTCGCCGGGTACTTCCGGGCCGAGGACCTTGAGCTGATCCTCCGTGCGGGCGAGCCGGGTGCTGAGGTCTCCCACGCTCTGTTCGGCGTGCAGCTGGACCTGCAGCGCGGCCTGGCGCAGGGTGGAGAGCAGGCTGTCGTCGCTGTCGGCGGACACGCGCTGGCGAATCAGTTCCAGGCGATCACCCAACTGGTCCAGACTGGCCTCGTCGGGCAGGTCCGGCAGTTCGAAGGCGGAGGCGGGCGTCGCCGCGCCCGGTTCGTCCGCCAGCGCGGCGTCGGTGCCGGCCAGCGACAGCATCAGTGCCGACATCAGTAGCAACAGGGCATGGCAGCATACCCGTGCGATGGTTTTCCGCATCTTCCCCCCATCCGATGGTCATGGCGCGATACCGGAGTTCGACCGGGCTGCGCCGTGGCAATTCCCTGAAGCATAGCGAGGCGGGGGAACGCTAGGGGAAGGTTTCAGGACGGTTTCCGGCCGGTACGGTTGGTTAAGGGTCACAAATTATGGCCATATCGATCCCCTTTTGGCCGCTCACGCTGTTCTGCGCCGTGGCCAGGCTGGGCAGAATCCTGCCACCCGAGAACAATAATCCGTCAGAGGTTCATTCCCATGCTCACGGTCTATAGCGACGATCACCGCCTGCACTTCGGCCAGTCCGAACTGGTCGACGGCAAACTCCAGCCCTGCTTCGAAATGCCCAGCCGCGCAGACACCGTGCTGGCTCGCGTGAAGTCGCAGAACCTGGGCGAGGTCATCGCCCCGAAGGACTTCGGCCTGGAAGCGATCCTGCGCACCCACAACACCCGCTACGTCGAATTCCTCAAGGGCGCCTGGGCCCGCTGGGCGGCCGAAGGCCATACCGGCGACCTGGTCTCCACCACCTTCCCGGGGCGCCGCCTGCGCCGTGACGGCCCCATCCCCACCGCGCTGATGGGCGAGCTGGGCCACTACAGCTTCGACACCGAGGCGCCGATCACCGCGGGCACCTGGCAGGCCATCTACAGTTCGGCCCAGGTCGCGCTGACCGCCCAGGACCACATGCGTCAGGGCGCCAACATGGCCTTCGGCCTGTGCCGTCCGCCGGGCCACCATGCCGGCAGCGATTTCATGGGCGGCTACTGCTTCCTGAACAACGCCGCCATCGTCAGCCAGGCCTTCCTCGACCAGGGCGCCAGACGCGTGGCCATCCTCGACGTGGACTACCACCACGGCAACGGCACCCAGGACATCTTCTACCGCCGCAACGACGTGCTGTTCGCCTCGATCCACGGCGACCCGCTGGTGGAGTACCCGTACTTCCTCGGCCACGCCGACGAGCACGGCGAAGGCGCCGGCGACGGCTACAACCACAACTACCCGCTGGCTCACGGCACCGACTGGGACGGCTGGTCCGCCGCCCTCGACGATGCCTGCCGCAAGATCGCCGCCTACGCACCGGACGCGGTGGTGGTCTCGCTGGGCGTGGATACCTACAAGGACGACCCGATCTCCCAGTTCAAGCTGGACAGCCCGGACTACCTGCGCATGGGCGAACGCATCGCCGCCTTGGGCATTCCGACCCTGTTCATCATGGAAGGCGGTTACGCGGTCGAAGCCATCGGCGTCAACGCGGTGAACGTGCTGCAAGGCTTCGAAGCCGCCGCGCGTTGACCGACGCCACCGGGCGGACGAGAGTCCGCCCGGTTTCATTCTGGCTCGCGAACGCTTGTGCGGGCGCATCACCCCGGGGAAGGACATGAACAAGAACACCGTGCTGCGCGGCCTGCTCGCCGCCGCCACCCTCGTCACGGCCAGCGTCGCCAGCGCCGAGCCGCAAGTGCGCATCTACAACTGGTTCGACTACATCGGCCCGGACACCCTGAAGGGCTTCCAGGCTGAAACCGGTATCAAGCCGCAATACGACGTCTACGACAGCAACGAAGTGCTGGAAGCCAAGCTGCTTTCCGGCCATTCCGGCTATGACGTGGTCGTCCCCAGCGACAGCTTCCTCCCCAACTACCTCAAGGCCGGCGTGTTCCAGCCGCTGGACAAGAGCCAACTGCCGAACTGGAAGAACCTCAACCCGGCACTGCTCAAGGTGCTGGAGAGCAAGGATCCTGGCAACCAGTACGTCATGCCCTACATGTGGGGCACCAACGGCATCGCCTACAACGTCGACAAGGTCAAGGCCGTGCTCGGCGACAACGCGCCAGTGGACTCCTGGGACCTGGTGTTCAAGCCGGAGAACCTGGCCAAGCTGAAATCCTGTGGCGTGGCCTTCCTCGACTCGCCCACCGAGGTGATCCCGCAGGTCCTGCATTACCTGGGGCTGCCGCCGAACAGCCGCAACCCCGAGGACTACAAGAAAGCCGGAGCACTGCTGGCGCAACTGCGCCCGAACATCACCTACTTCAGTTCCTCGAAGTTCGTCACCGACCTCGCCAACGGCGACGTCTGCGTGGCCCTGGCCTGGTCCGGCGGCGCGATGCAGGCGGCCAACCGCGCCAAGGAAGCGGGCAACGGCATCCACATCGAGTACCGCATTCCCAAGGAAGGAGCGGCAGCCTGGTTCGACGTGCTGGCGATTCCGAAGGATTCGAAGAACGTCGGGCAGGCCCACGCCTTCCTCAACTACCTGCTGCGCCCGGACGTGGTGGCGCCGATCTCCGACTACGTGGCCTACGCCAACCCCAACCAGGCGGCGGATGGGCTGATTTCGACGGAACTGCGTGACAACCCCAACGTCTACCCGCCGGCCGAGGTGCAGGCCCGGTTGTTCTCGGTGGAACCGCTGCCGCAGAAGCTGGAACGCCTCCGCACCCGCACCTGGAGTCAGGTGAAATCCGGCAAGTGATGTCGTTCGCGGTGGGCTGGGCAGCGGATTTTCGTTGGCGGCCGGCCGTCTCGAACTGGAATAATCGGCGGACTTTCATGTCCGCCGATTTTCATTGGACGTTTCCCTTCTTCTGCCGAGACTTGCCATGTCCTGTCCGAACCTCGATCGCGTCTTCGTCCGGAGGCGCCCATGATTGCCGAACGCAAGAACGCCGATGCTTTCGCCATCCAGGTGATGACCGGCCTGTGCGTGATCTGGGGTATCCAGCAGGTGATGGTGAAGCTCGCCGCGCCGGACATCGCGCCGATCATGCAGGCCTTCGGGCGCAGCGTGATCGCCGCCGTGCTGGTGGGGCTGATGATGTGCTGGCGCGGTGGCTGGGAGGGGCTGCGCCAGGGCACCCTGGCCGGCGGCGCGCTGGCCGGGGTGCTGTTCTCAGCGGAATTTTTCTTCATCGCCCAGGGGCTGGTCTACACCTCTGCCTCGCACATGGCGGTGTTCATCTATACGGCGCCGATCTTCTCGGCGCTGTGCCTGCATTTCCTGCTGCCCAGCGAACGCCTGCGGCCACTGCAGTGGCTGGGCATCGCGGTGTGCTTCGGCGGTATCGCGCTGTGCTTCGGTGGCAATTTCGACCTTGCCGGGATGGATGGCCGCATGTTGCTGGGCGACGCCTTCGGTGTGCTCGCCGGACTGTCCTGGGGGCTGACCACCGTGGCGGTGCGCACCACGCGGTTGTCCGAGGCGCCGCCGAGTCTGACGCTGTTCTACCAGTTGTTCGCCGCTGCGCTGTTGCTGCCGCTCATCGCGCTGGCGCTGGGTGAAACCCATAACGTCAGCCTGACCGCCATCGGCGTGGGCAGTGTGTTGTTCCAAGGCATCCTGGTGTCGTTCTTCAGCTATTTCACCTGGTTCTGGCTGTTACGCCGCTACCTGGCCTCGAACCTGGCGGTGTTTTCCTTCATGACGCCGATGTTCGGCATCGCTTTCGGGGTGCTGATCCTGGGGGAGCCGCTGAGCCTGAATTTCGTCGGCGGCGCGGTGCTGGTGCTGGCGGGGATCACGCTGGTCAGCAGCGAGCAGTGGGTGCGGCGGACGCTGCGTCGCTGATCGTCGATATGTCGCGCTCTTGATTCAGGTCAGGCGCTGATCCGGTCTGAACCGATAGGCTTTGTATCAAGGAATGAGTGGCGCGGGCGGAGAGTGGGACGCCGAGCTATTCTTTCCTAGGGCGGTTCATGGTGGTAACGGACCGCCCGACCCGAATTGGAATGAGGAGGCATCCCATGAAAGTCTGGCTGCAAAGCATTGCGTGGAAGCTCGGTGTCGCGCTTGGACTGATCGAGCCTCCACGTTTGCAACCCATCCCCATCCGCAGCGACGAGCAACGTCGCCTGATGGAGCAGCGCCGGCGCGGTTGATAGTTCCCCGCCGCCCCCGCATGAAAAACCCGCCGGATGGCGGGTTTTTCTTTTGGTTCTTCACGGATTACCCGTCATTCTCGGGCCTTGAACCAGTCGTCGATCATCGTCTTCAACCGTTCCCCGGAGAAGCTCGGGAAATGCCCGCCGTGCACGGTGCGCACCGGCAGCTCGCGCAGGCGTGCCAGGCTTCTTGCATAGTCGTCGAGGTTGGAGTGGTAGGCGTCCTCGATCAGCGGACCGTCGTAGATGATGTCGCCGGAGAACAGCGTCCGGGTCTTCTCTTCCCACAGACTGATGCCGCCCGGCGAGTGGCCGGGGGTGTGCAGCACCTGCAGGGTGCGGTCGCCCAGGTCGAGCACGTCGCCTTCGTCGATGGTGCGGGTCGCCGGCGCGGCCTTGACCCGGTATTCGGCGTAGCACAGTGGGCAGTCGGGGTGGGCGTCGAACATCTCGTCGCCGACGAAGGCGGTGGCCAGGGTGCGTTCGCCGTCGGGGCTGGCGAGGATGTCGGCCTCGGCCGGATGCACCAGGCGCTCGTCGAATTCGTGATGACCGGCGATGTGGTCGAAGTGGGTATGGCTGGCGACTGCCAGCAGCGGGCGCTCGGTGAGCCAGGGCAGTTGTTCGCGCAGGCTGACCAGGCCGGAGCCGCTGTCCACCAGCACGTCGCGGTCGCGGCCCTGGATGTGCCACAGGTTGCAGCGGTAGAAGGGGCGAACGTAGGGCTCGTGGATCAGACTGACGCCGTCGTAGCAGTGGCGGACCTCGAACCAGCGGTCGCGGGTGACGATCTTCATGGTGTGCGCCTTTCAAGGCTGAGCGTAGGACGTACAACCGTTCGCGGTTGTACGCCGATACACCGTGCCACTCATTGAGGCCAGGGCCAAGCCCGGAGTGCTGGAGCTTTTCGTAGGAGCGAGCTTGCTCGCGAACAATCCCGAACTGGGCGGTTCGCGAGCAAGCTCGCTCCTACGGGGCAGGGTCTCGCGCGATGATGCTTAGGGCGCGAACGGCGCCGCTTCCATCACTTCGATGATCAGCGGGCGGTCGCTCGGCGCGCTGCGCAGCAGTTCCTGCAGGTGCGCGTGGTCGCGGGCGCGTTCGGCGGCGCAGCCGAAGCCCCTGGCGATGGCGAGGAAGTCCGGGGTGTAGATGTCCACGCCCAGCGGGGTGATGTCGCGGCGTTCCATGTAGCGCTTGATCTCGCCGTAGCCGTGGTTGTTCCACAGCAGCACGACGATGCCCACCTTGGCTTCCACGGCGCTGGCCAGTTCGGTCAGGGTGAACTGCAGGCCACCGTCGCCCATCAGGCTGATCACCGGGCGGCCCGGCTCGCCGAGCTTGGCGCCGATGGCGGCCGGCAGGCCGTAGCCCAGGGTGCCGTAGCCGGTGGAGGCGTTGAACCAGCGGCGGCCGCCGTCCAGTTCCACCAGGTGGTTGCCGCTGTAGACGGTCTGGGTCGAGTCGCCGACGAAGCGCGCGTCGGGCAGCACGTCGAGGATCGTGTCGAACAGGGTGCGGTAGTGCGCCCAGCCGCTGAAGTCTTCGGCCAGTTGCGCGCGCACCTTGGCCGCGCGCCGGGAGCCGGGGCTGGTGGCGTCGGCCTCGCGCGCCGGCAGCAGTTCCAGCAGGGCGCGCATGGCGGTGCGGGCGTCGGCCTGGATGGCGATCTGCGGCGCGAAGTTGCGCATCAGCTGCTGCGGGTCGATGTCGATGCGGATCAGTTCGCCGCCGATCTTGAAGTTGCCGTCGAACACCACGTCGTAATCGGTCTCGCCCAGTTCGGTGCCGATGGCCAGCACCACGTCGGCCTCCAGCGCCAGTTCACGGACCGGGACCAGCGACTGGTTGCTGCCGACCAGCAGCGGGTGGTCCGGCTGCAGCAGGCCCTTGGCATTGATGGTCTGCGCGGTCGGTGCATCAAGGGCGATGGCCAGGGCGCGGGCCTCGGCTTGCGCGGCGACGCAGCCGCCACCGAGCAGCAGCAGCGGTTTCTGCGCCTTGGCCAGCTTGGCGGCGGCTTCGTGCAGCGGCGAGCGGGCCGGAGCCGGGCGCGCCAGTTGCACGCGCGGCAGCACCTGCATGTGGTCGGCCGGGGCGGTAATGATGTCCAGCGGCAGCTCGATGTGTACCGGGCGCGGGCGCTCGCTGTCGAATACGGCGAAGGCGCGGGCCAGTACGGCTGGCAGCTCCTCGACGCTCATCAGGGTATGGCTGAAGGCGCTCACCCCGGCGGTCATGGCGCGCTGGTTGGGCAGTTCGTGCAGGTAGCCGTTGCCGTGGGCCAGGCGCGAGCGCTCGTTGACGCTGGAAATCACCAGCATGGGAATGGAGTCGGCGTAGGCCTGGCCCATCGCGGTGAGGATGTTGGTCATGCCCGGGCCGGTGATGATGAAGCACACGCCCGGCTTGCCGGTGACGCGCGCGTAGCCGTCGGCCATGAAGCCGGCGCCCTGTTCGTGGCGCGGGGTGATGTGGCGGATGCCGCTGTGGGGCAGGCCGCGATACAGCTCGACGGTGTGTACGCCGGGGATGCCGAAGACGGTGTCGACGCCCCAGGCTTCGAGTTGTTTGACGAGGAATTCGCCGCAGGTGGTCATGGCAGTTCCTTACAGGGAGAGGTCGTGAAATGAAAGAGGGCGCGGTGATCGACTCGCCGCGCCCTTTTTATTGGCTGTCTCGCGCTCAGGCGACGCTGGCGGCGGCCGCCGGGCGGCGCGACAGCAGGCTGACGACGATGAAGCTGACCAGGCCGATGGCCAGGCTGTAGTAGATCGGGGTGTTGGCTTCCAGACCGTCGATCAGCATGAACGCCAGGGACGTCAGGCTGCCCAGGGCCATGCTGGTGATGGCGCCGGTGGTGGTGGCGCGCTTCCAGTAGATGGCGCCCAGCAGCGGGATCAGCATACCGCCCACCAACAGGTTGTAGGCCAGGGTCAGGGCGCTGATCACGTCGCTGACGACCAGGGCGATGCCCAGCACCACGATGCCCAGCACCAGGGTGGAGATGCGGTTTTCGTGGGCGTCGCCGTTGCCGCTCATGCCGCGCCCCTTGCGCAGACGCGGGATCAGGTCCTGCACCAGGGTGGTGGAAGCGGCCAGCAGGCCGGCGCTGGCGGTGGACATCAGGGCAGCCAGGGCGGCGGCGACGACCAGGCCGCGGATGCCGGACGGCAGGGTGTGGTCGACGATGCTGGCGAAGGCGTTGTTGACGTTGTCCAGGTCCGGCAGCAGCACCTTGGCGGCCATGCCGATGGCGGCGCAGGCCAGGCCATAGAGGATGCAGTAGATGCCTGCGGCGGAGCCGGCGACCTTGGCGACGGTTTCACTGCGGGCGGTGAACACGCGCTGCCAGATGTCCTGGCCGATGAAGATGCCGAAGAAGTAGATCAGGAAGTAGGTGAGGATGGTGTCCCAGCCAATGGCGGTCAGGGAGAAGTAGCTGGCCGGCAGTTTGCTCGCCAGCGCGTCCCAGCCACCTGCCTGGTCCAGCGACATGGGCATCAGTACGAAAACCAGGCCGACGGTCATGATCAGGAACTGCACGATGTCGGTCAGGGTCAGGGACCACATGCCGCCGATGGTGGAGTACAGCACCACGACGCCGCCGCCGATCAGGATGGATACCCAGAATGGCAGGCCGAACAGCACCTGCATGACGGTGCCGATGGCGATGGTCGAGGTGGCGCCGATCATCAGGGCGTACACCAGCATGATCATCGCGCTGGCGGTGCGGGCGGCCGGGTTGTAGCGGCGCTCCAGAACCTGGGTGACGGTGTAGATCTTCAGTTTCAGCAGCGGCTTGGCGAGGAACAGGCTGATGCCGACGATGCCCAGGCCCAGGGCCGCGCACAGCCAGAAGCCGGAGATGCCGTGGACATAGCCCAGGCGCACGGTGCCGATGGTGGAGGCGCCGCCCAGGACGGTGGCGGCCATGGTGCCCAGGTAGAAGCCTGGGCCGAGGTTGCGCCCGGCAACCAGGTAGTCGTCGCGGGTCTTGGCGCGGCGCATGCCGTACCAACCCAGAGCGATCATGCCGGCGGCATAGATCAGTACTACGAGAATATCCAAGCCCATCTTCGGGTCCTCACGCGTGCATTGTCATTGTTGCCGCGCGCTCGTGGCGTGCGGTGGGGCATCGGATCGGCGCGGCCGGTCCGGTGCGATTTCACGGGTCTTGTGGGTGTCGCTTCAGGCGGCCGGTTCGTTGATGCCGCGCACCGGGCGGTCGTGGCTGCCGACCCAGCGCGGGCCCTTGGGGCCGTAGACGCCGGCGGGTTCCGGGAAGGTCCGCAGCAGGGCGACGTAGAGCAGGGCGGCCATGCCGAGGGTGACCGGCAGGCTGATGTCGATGCCGCCGGCCAGGTCGCCCAGCGGGCCGACGAACTGGCCCGGCAGGTTGACGAAGCACAGGCCCAGGGCCGCGCTGGGGATCCACGCACCCATGCCGCGCCAGTTCCAGCCGTTGTGGAACCAGTAGGCGCCGCCTTCCTGGCCACGGGTGAACACCTGCAGGTCATCGGCGTGGTAGAAGCCACGGCGGATGATCAGGCCGAGGATCATGATCACCATCCACGGGCTGGTGCAGGTAATGATCAGCACGGCGAAGGTCGACACGCTCTGCACCAGGTTCGCGGCGAAGCGACCGATGAAGATGAAGGCGATGGACAGCAGGCCGATCAGCAGGGTGGCCTGCACGCGGCTCAGCAGGCGCGGGAACACGCTGGACATGTCCAGGCCCGTGCCGTACAGCGAGGTGGTGCCGGTGGACATGCCGCCGATCACCGCGATCAGGCACACCGGCAGGAAGAACCAGCTCGGCGAAACGGCCAGCAGGCCGCCGACGTAGTTGTTCTGCGTGATGTAGTCCGGGGCGTTGACCGCGACGATAGTGGCGGTGGCCAGGCCGAACAGGAACGGGATCAGGGTCGCCAGCTGGGCACAGATCACCGCCAGCATGATGCGCTTCTGCGAGGTCTGGCGCGGGATGTAGCGCGCCCAGTCACCGAGGAAGGCGCCGAACGATACCGGGTTGCTCATGGCCAGCAGGGCAGCGCCGATGAAGGCGGCCCAGAAACCTTCGCTGCCCATCTGCACGGTACCGGCGTAGCCGGCGTCGAAGGGGCCGGAGAAGGCGAACAGGCCGAGCAGGAATAGCAGGCTCGCGGCCCACACGGCGATCTTGTTGACCATCAGCATGAAGCGGAAGCCGTAGATGCAGACGATCAGCACCAGCACGGCGAACAGGCCGTAGGCCAGGCCCAGGGTCAGGTCGGTTTCCGGCAGGTCGAACAGGCGCTTGGCGCCGCCGACCAGCGCATCGCCCGAACTCCACACGGAGAGGGAGAAGAAGGCCACGGCGGTGAGCAGCGACAGGAACGAGCCGACGATCCGCCCGTGCACGCCGAAGTGGGCGCCCGAGGAGACCGCGTTGTTGGTGCCGTTGAGCGGGCCGAACAGGCCCATCGGAGCGAGGATGATCGAGCCGACCAGCACGCCCAGGACGATGGCCCAGACGCCGGCCTGGAACGACAGGCCGAACAGCACCGGGAAGCTGCCCAGCACGGCGGTGGCGAAGGTGTTGGCGCCACCGAAGATCATGCGGAACAGGTCGGTGGGCGTGGCGTTGCGCTCGTGATCCGGGATCTGTTCGACCCCGAATGTCTCGATTGTTGTGATGGCGTGTGTGTTGTTCTTGTTATCCATGACTTCCTCCCGGGGAGCCCTGTCTTTATGGCGTCGGAGACGGTGACAGGTGCTCGTGTGTGGCCAGCCATCGGCCCTGTTTCGGATCACGGCGGAAGACGATGGTCTCCCGTTCGTGGTTCAGGCTTTCCTCTCCCTGGATGCGCAGCCGCGTGGCGACGTCGTGGCAGAACACGGCCACGTCTTCGCCCTGCAGGCTCACAAAGGTGTTGCTCGAAAGGCAGTCAAGGACCTCGAAACCATCGTCACGCAGCCAGCTTTCCCACACCTCGCGGTAGGCCGCGCGCGAAAGCAGCGGCTGCGGCCAGGTGTGGAAGATGAAGCTGGCGTCTTCGCTGAAGGCGGCGAAGTAGGCTTCGGTGTCGGTGCGCGCGAAGGCTGCCACGAGAACGCGGGCAGCCTCCAGCACCTGTGCTACGCAGGCGTCGTTATTCATGTGTGTGCTCGTGCGCTCAGCGGCGCTCTACGCCCGGGAGGATGCAGAGCATTTCGTACAGCAGGTTGGCGCCGAGCAGCGAGGTATTGCCGGTGGTGTCGTAGGGCGGGGAGACCTCGACCAGGTCGCAGCCGATGATGTCCAGGCCCTGGCAGCCACGGACGATCTCGATCGCCTGGATGGTGGTCAGGCCGCCGATTTCCGGGGTGCCGGTACCGGGCGCCCAGGCCGGGTCGATACCGTCGATGTCGAAGGACAGGTAGACCGGGCCGCCGCCGACTTTCTCGCGGACTTCGGCCATCAGCGGCTCCAGTGACTTGTGCCAGCATTCTTCGGCCTGCACCACGCGGAAGCCCTGCTTGCGGCTCCAGTTGAAGTCTTCGGCGGTGTAGCCCTGGGCGCGCAGGCCGATCTGCACCACGCGGTCGCAGTCCAGCAGTCCTTCTTCCACCGCGCGGCGGAAGGTGGTGCCGTGGGCGATCTTCTCGCCGAACATGTGGTCGTTGACATCGGCGTGGGCGTCGATGTGGACCAGGCCGACCTTGCCGTGCTTCTTGTGGATGGCACGCAGGATCGGCAGGGTGATGGTGTGGTCGCCGCCCAGGGTCAGCGGGAGGATGCCGTGGTCGAGGATCTTGTCGTACGCCTCTTCGATGATGCGTACGGCTTCCATCAGGTTGAAGGTGTTGATCGCCACGTCACCGATGTCGGCGATGTTCAGCGAATCGAACGGCGCGGCGCCGGTGGCCATGTTGTACGGACGGATCATCACCGACTCGGCGCGGATTTCGCGCGGCCCGAAACGAGTGCCGGAGCGCAGGGAGGTGCCGATGTCCAGGGGCACGCCGACGAAGGCGGCATCGAGCTCGTTGAGCTCTTCGGGGGACTGGATATGCGGCAGGCGCATCATGGTGGCGATGCCGCCGAAACGCGGCATTTCGTTACCGCCCAGGGGCTGGTGGAGTTTCTTGTCCATGGGTAGGGCCTCAGGCTGATCGCTGTCTTCGTGGAAACAGGCTTGTTGAATACTGAGACCGGATTCTCATCAGACCGGGTAGTGGAAAAAATCGCTGGCTACAAATAATCACTTCAGAGTTTTCTAAACTAATGGCGGTCGCTAGACTGCGCCACCTTGCCGCAGCAGACGGCTCGCCGGGCTTGTGGGCTGCGGTTTCTGAATAGATAGCTGGCTTGCTATCATCCGTTTTTCAGGTACAGAAAGTATTGAACTAGAGCGGCCCGGCCGCGGTTTTGCGGAGTCTTCATGAGCGCGAGCGCACTGCCCGACGTCAAACTGCTGCGGATTTTCGCCTGCGTGGTGCGCAGCCAGGGCTTCGCCGCTGCCCAGCAGGAACTCAACCTGTCGACCTCGGCAATCAGCACCTACATGAGCCAACTGGAGAACCAGTTGGGCATCGTGCTCTGCCACCGCGGCCGGGGCGGCTTCGGGCTGACCAGCAAGGGTGAGCTGTTCCACCAGGAAACCCTGCGCATCCTCGGCGAACTGGAAGGCTTCGAGCGCTACGCGGCGACCCTCAAGGGCGAGCTGCGCGGCACCCTGAATCTCGGCGTGCTGGATTCCACCGTGAGCGATCCGGCGCTGCCGCTGGCCGACGTCATCGGCTCCTTCAGCAGCCTGCACCCGGCGGTGCACCTGCACCTGCAGGTGCAGAGTCCCTACGAGCTGCAGCTGGCGGTGCTGGACAACCGCCTGGACCTGGCCATCGGCTCCTTCTTCAGCCGGATGAACGGCCTGGTCTACCAGCCTCTTTATAGAGAGCAGCACTGGCTGTATTGCAGCGACCGCCACCCGCTGTTCGACGGCCGGCGCATTCCCGCCGAGCTGATCACCCAGCAGCGCATGGTCGGCCGTGGCTACTGGAGCCAGGCGGAACTGGCGCGGCACGGCTTCAAGCACAGCGCGGGTACCGTGGAGAGTATGGAGGCGCAACTGATCCTGATCCTTTCCGGCGGTTACATCGGTTATCTGCCGGAGCACTACGCCCATTCCTGGGTGGAGCAGGGCCGCCTGCGCGCGCTGCTGCCGGCGACCTTCGGCTATCAGGCGCCGTTCTCGCTGATCCTGCGTCGTGGCCGTTCCCGCGAGCCGCTGATCCAGAACTTCCGCGACCTGCTGCGCACCCAGCCGAGCCAGTCATGAGCCGTGCCCGCTGCCCGCGCTGCGAGCGCCCGCTGAACCACTGCCTGTGCGCGCTGATCCCGCACCTGGACAACCGTACCCGCGTGCTCCTGCTGCAGCACCCGAGCGAGGTCGGGCATGCGCTGAATACCGCGCGCCTGGCGGCACTTGGCCTGGCCAATGCGGAGTTGATGGTGGGCGAGGATTTCAGCGATCTCGATCTGTCCGCCTGGGACGCCTGGCTGTTGTTCCCCGGCGAGTCCGCCGTGGTGTTGGCCGATCTGGCTACGCAGCCTGTGGATAAGCCGCGCCTGCTGGTGGTGCCCGACGGCACCTGGCGCAAGGCGCGCAAGCTGCTGCATCTGAACCCGAACCTGGCGGCGCTGCCGCGCGTCGTCCTGCCGGAAGGGCTGACCTCGCGCTACCGCCTGCGCAAGGCGCCGGCTGAAGGCGCGCTGTCCACCATCGAGGCGGTGGTGCATGCGCTCGATGCGCTGGATGCGCCGCGGTCCCACGCCGACCTGTTGCGCCCGTTCGATGCGCTGATCGAAGGGCAGATCGCGGCGATGGGGGAGGAGACCTTCCGGCGCAACCACGGGCCGCGTTCCATCTCCTGACGGCGGACCCTGCCTGGTATCCGGACGCGGTCTCCACCTGTAGGAGATTCTATGTCTACCCCGCCGTATCGGCCGCAGGCC
>NZ_JBTVPY010000038.1:0-31466 GCF_054720805.1 Pseudomonas sp. MT3 | reverse complement strand
CCACACACCGGATTGGCAAGATAGTGTGACCCCCGAGCCGTCGGCGCTTTTGGCGAGTAGTTTGCTATCCCCACAGGCGGTGCCAGCTGTCGCGACACCACCAATCGAGATGTACTCATTGGTGGAAATGCGGCCTGTGGCTGTCATGTTGCCGAAGGCGACTACCTGACCGCCGACCAGCGTTCCGCCGGTGGCCAGGCCCTTGTTGTTGTAGATCCGCACCCAGTCCGCGTCGGACTGGTAGATGCCGCCTCCCCACTTTTCGCTGTACCAGCCGGTATCACCCCGGGTTCTGAACCACCCCCCCGTGTACGTCTCTCCGGTCACGTTGGCGGTGGCGGCAGTTACCGTGCCTGTAGCAGTGACGTTTCGCGCGCTGACGTCGGCGCCAGTGGTGACGTTCCCCGTCGCGGTGATCGCTGCGGCGTTGTTGATGTTGTGCCCCCCGACGTTGAAGTCGGTGTTCATCGTGTTGAACTCCGGATGGCCTGGCACAGCATTCCGATACAGGTAGTCGTTGGCCAGCTCGCCATCCATGAGGAACAGTGCGCTGGCGGTATGGCCTGCTCCCGGGTTGATCGAGTAGTTGCTCAGGGCCACTTGCCATCCGCCGCGGATACCCTGGATGACGTTGGGGCTGAGCGTCGAGATGAACCCGCCAGGTCCCCCAAGGTTCTCCGCGATGGTGCGGATCCCGGTCTCAGGGATCGTCTGGCCGCCAGTGGTCACGACGATTGCTTCCAGCTGGTTCGCATTCGGCTTTCTGGCCAGGCCGATGATCGTCTGGCCGAAGGCGTTGGTGTCGGTGAACCCGGCCGGCAGGTAGTTGGTGTTCTGCAGCATGGTCACGGTGACCTGGACAGGCGCGGTTGCAGTCGCGTTCGCGAGCACGACGGCGAAGTTGTCCTTCAGATACTTCGAGAATGCTTCCGCGAACGTCTGCTGCTTGTCGGCAGCGATGCGGTAGCTCTGCTGGTTGGACATGTTGACCATCCAGAGCATTGCCACAGTGACGAGTACGGCGAGGACGATGAGCCCCATCGCCGCGTCGACGCTGAGTAGGCCTGCCTGCCGGCGCTTATTGATCATTCCAGAGACTCCTCGAGGATTGCTGGGCAATGTCTTGCTCCAGCAGTTGGATGTCCCCCTGCCGGATTTTTTCGCGAATGGAAGGTGCATCTGCGCCAGTCAGTGATAGGCACTGGAGCTTCAGGCGTCTGGCGCCCTTCGAATCGGTCTGGAGGGTTTGGTGGATGACGGCGACCAGGCCCTGGGAGAGGACCTGGAGCGCGTTCGAGAGCAAGGGCTGTGCAAGAACCGCGAGCCTTTCGATGCCCAGGGCCGCGTTGCCCGAGTGCCCGGTGCAGATGATGAAGTGCCCGTTGATCGAAGCCTGGATCACCAGCATCGCTGTTTTGGAGTCACGGACCTCGCCCACTAGGATGATCTCCGCCCGCGTGCGCAGCGCGCGGATGAGCGCTTCCTCATAGCCGCCTTGCTTGCGTGAGACTGGCACCTGCACGCAACGCCCAGGGCCGTGGACGCCATGCAGTAGGGGTTCGGGAGGGTCCTCGACGGTGAGGGCTACGCCGCCGTGAACCTCAAGCCGGGCCTTCACCAAGGATGCAGCGCTGGAGGTTTTGCCGGAACCCATCTCGCCGCAGAAAAAGACCAGGCCGCGAGTGAACTCGTCCAACAGGCTCTCGTGCAGCTGATCAGGAAGTCCCAGGTCGTCGAGCGGGAGAATCTTGACGGCCGACTTGTTCAGCACGAACAACGGTTTGGCGTTCACGTCCTGCAGCTGGGTGACGCGAAGGACCACGTCGTCTACCAGCAGGGAGAACTCAGGCTCCTGAGTGGCATTGTGGTGCTCCTGGCAGCGCTCCCGCAGCTGCTGGATCTCGACCTCCCATTCGGCTGGTGCCTGAACGCGACGGGGCTGCCCAGGCAGCCCCTTCACGTCCGAGAAGCCGTCGCCGAGGTACAGGTCGACGAACTGTGCTTCGGAGATGAATCCCACACGCTCCCCCTTAGTAGGTCGTCCAGGCGATGGTGTTGGAGTCGGAAGAGCAGCTGGTGGTAGCCGCAGCGCCCAGGATCTCACCGGCCGTAGAAGTCCCGCCGTTGATCGCCGTGCTGGTCTGCTTGTCCTTGGCGATTTTCGTCACCAGGGTGATGCAGGCGCTCTTAGGCACGTTCGTCTCGGTGAGCGTGAAGGTCATGCCATTGCTCACGTTGGTGACGGATCCGTTCCACTGGTTGGTCAGCGTCGAGCCCGAGACCCCCATCGAGCCAGTACCGTCGATGGCGATCAGGGAGGGCACGAGGTTGGTGCCGGAGGTGCCGTAGCCAGTCGAACCCTTGAGCTTCTTGGTATTGCCGATGATGGTGGTGATGTTGCTTTGCTCGATCGCGACGTCGGAGCCGGAGAGCATCTTGAAGCCCAGGTAGGCGATGAAGCCCAGGGCGATCGCGATCAGCATCAGCCACATGACGCCGTCGATGGAGAGGAAGCCGCGCTGCTTGTTGTGGCGAGAGATTGCCATTGGTTGTACCTCGTTATGGTTGATCAGTGTTGGATTGAATCCATGAGCCCCAAGGCCAACTGGAAGATGCCCACCACGACCAGGATCATGAGCAAGCCCATGAGGATGGCCGAGACGGTTACCAGGGCGCCGGAGATCGCCTCTACGCGCTTGAGCATCTGTTCCAGCCAGCGGTTGGCGAACCGTTCCATCGACTTGGCAAAGCCCTTGCGGGTGGCAAGTACTTGGAGGAAGTGGATGGCCATTGCATCGGGGAACTGGTGGCCGGCAAGACGCAGCGCAGTGCCGAAGTCTTTGCCGGAGCTGACGCCGTAGTGGATCGCGTCGATGCGCTCGCGAAGCCAGGGGGCTGCGCTGCGCTTCAGGATGGTCAGTGCGTTGAGCTGGCTGATGCCGGCGCGGAGCATCACCGACATGTTGAGAAGGAAGATCGAGCCCTGCAGGACCTTGTAGATTGACCAGGGCGGTATCGACTCCAGTCGAATTCGAGCCTTCTGCAGGAACGCGCTGAACTTCACTTTCATGACTGGGCTGTTACTGCTGATCTGCAGCCCGCAGAAGTAGGGCAAGGTCGTGATCGACAGCACGACAAGCGTCAGGGTTACGATGACGATCGCCAAACCGTAGTGGGTGACCAGGTTGGACAGGGCATAGAGGACTGCCGGCACGCCGGTCCAGTTTTCAGGATCCTGACGCTGCGACATGGAAGGGACCATCCAGCCGGCGATCACATACATGAGCGCGCCCATCAAGCTCCAGGTGAGGGACGGAAGTGCAACGACCGACTTCACCAGGCTGGCGATGCGCTGCCTGGCTTCGATGATCCGCACGCAGTCGCGGAAGGCCTGGATGAGGTTGCCGGTTTCCTCCCCCGATTCGATCAGCGAGGACTCGTCGAATGGGATGTAGCTGCGACAGGCCTCCGCCACAGGCTTGCCGCCACGCACCAGCATTGCGACCTGGCCGCACACAATCGAGACGGGATGGAGCTCCTTCCCGTCGTTGCTGAAGGCTTTCTCGACGGTCTCCAGTGCTTCTTCAATCGGGATGCCGTCCTCGAGGACGCCCATCAGGCTCTCGTAGAACTGGATCCGCTCGTTCTTGCCGAACTGCTTGATATAGAAGGTTTCCACCCAGCCATGCGCGGCCTCGCGTAAGCCTGCCCACAGATCAAGGAGCAGATCACGCATGTGTCAGCTCCACCAACTGGCGGTCGAAATCCAAGGGGCCGACGATGGTTTCGGCGTGCCGAGGATCAATGAGGCCACTTGCGATCTTCTGGGTGGCATGGGTGATTTTGGTGATACCGCCCATTTCCTTCACCCAATGACGGCGCGCCGCGCTGGCTCCCTTCTCGACGAAGGTCTTCATGAACAGCAAGTCGGACAACAGCACTTCGGCTACGACGGTTCGATCAACCACACCCAGGTGCTTGCAATGGGAACAGCCTTCGCCGTGCAGGTTGACCTGGTCGACGATGCCCAGCTGCTCCAGGCGCAGCCTCAGGTTGTGATCGATCGTGTCAAGGTTCTCGCGCAGAGGGATTCTGCAGGAGGGGCACAGAACCGGCAGGAGTGACTGGTTGATGATCCCCGTGGTGAGCGCCGGATCGGTGACTAGGTAGCTGGGAACGCCCATGTCCATCAGTCGCTGGATCGATGCAACTGCGTTGTTAGTGTGCAGCGTCGACCACACCAGGTGGCCGGTCATACCACCGCTGTATGCGGCCTGCGCCGACTCCAGGTCACGCAGCTCACCAAACATCAGAATGTCCGGGTCCAGGCGGACGGTGTTCTTGATGCCGTCCTTCCAAGTCTCCCCGGCGCCCAGGGGGGATTGGTTCGCCTTCAGTGGATATTCGGGCGGATCCTCCAGAGTGAGGATGTGGCGCGTACCTTCGGTCTCGTCATGGAGCAGGTTCAGGTTGACCTGCAGACTCTTCGACTTACCGGAACCGGTGGGACCGGTGATCAGGTTGATGCCATAGGGCAGGCTGCGAAGACGGGCGAACTGCTCAATCTGCGACGGCAAGAAGCCCAGCTCCTCGAGCGACTTCTTGGACTCGTCGTCGTAGAGCAAACGCATGATCATCAGCGGCCCCTCGACCAAGGGGCGAGTGGCGATCCGGGCGCCAAACAGGCCCAGCTGTTTCACGAACTCGCGGCTGACGCGCCCATCCTGCGGGATCTGCGGCTGGTAGTGGTCCTTGGAGACGTCGCACATGCTGTTGTAGAGCGCGGAGCACAGCTCACGCCCTACCTGGCTCTTCTCCTGCGCAGCCTCCCAGAGGAGCCCATGGATCCGGTATTTGATCTTGGTGATGTCATGGCCAACTACAACATGGATGTCGCTCGCAGCGCGGCGGTGGGCGTCCCCCAGCATCGCGAGTGCCTGCGCCTGGCGGTCAGTTTCCACCTGAGCGTTGAAGCCACCTTGAATGGAGGTCTGGTACAGCGCCTTGATGTCAGACAGTGTCGACTGGACGACTTCAAAGTCGTGATCCTGGCGCTCGAGCTGGTCCATGAAGGCCATGACGTAGTGATCGGTTCGATGCTGCTGGGAGACATGTAGCTTGCCATCGGCCGTCAGGGCCAGTACCTGGCGGAGCTCCTCCTTGACCTCGAAAACACCACCGGGGGCAGTCAATACGCTCACGGGTAAAGCTGTAGGAGGCGACGTTGGCGTGTCCACCTCGACCTGCTCGCCTTCCTGGCCGATGGGGGCAGAAGAAAGATCGGTCATCGCGGTGCTCCTTAGCGTTGAACCGGAACAAGACCAGGCAGGGCCGGCACTGACGGTGGTGCCGCGGAGGTCTGCTGCAGCGATTGCAAAGCAGGCGTAGGTGCCCTGTCGGAGAAGCCGAGCGGGTAGCGTTTGCCTGCGCGCTCCAGGAACACGCTATCGAGTGTGATCTGACTGACGCGATATCCTCCGGGCAGCTCCTTGCCCACGCTGGCATCCAGCTCGTAGCCGCTGCTGAAAAGCAGGGTGGCCTGCAGGCGACGGCTGGAGCCGGTGATTGCGCGCACCACCGGGAGGTCCGGTTCACCGCTGGTACGGCTGGGCGCCGGCGCTGCAGACTGAGCTGGCTGCTGAATGAAAGCGCCGGGGAATCCGTTCGGTGCTTGCTGGGGACTGCTGGACGTATCCTCGCCATTGCTCTCGCGCTCAGCCTTCAACCGCTCCGCCTTGGCTTTAAGGAGGATGGTTTCGCTCTGCACCTTCCCGAGCTCACCCACGCTGATGCCGGAGAGAGAGGCGTCCTCCGCCCAGGCATTGCTCAGGACAAAGCAGGCGGTTGCTGCCAGCCAGAATTGCTTATTTCGCATACAGGTCTCCTGATACCGACCACATCAGGTGGCCGGCCTGGTACTCGGACTTGATCTCGCGCAGCCGCAGCCCTTGAAGCGGGGCGCCGTTGAGTGAGTCGTAGGGAAGGACGCCGCTGACGTAGTTCAGGTCGAACTGCTTCCATTGGGGAGGCGGAGGGGGCGGCGGAGCGGGTTGCCCCGGGAGCGCGGGCTCCTGAGGCACCACGACAGGAACCTCCTTGAGCGTCGGCTCCTGGGAGAAGGCATGCAGCCAGGACGACAGGGCCGCCAGAGCGTCGATCGCTTCCGCGAGCGGCTCGTCACCAGCTGCTGGCAGGGCAAGATCGAACTTCAGCGTTGCGGAGTTTCCTTCGTCGAAGAATGCCGGTCGGTCGGAGAAGTGCCCGGCGCTGGCCGAAATGAGCTCCGCAGCGGTGCTGTTTCCACCGCGCTTGTAGGCAGCCAGGACTTGCGTGCCGTCGCATTGGGCGTTTGCGAAGGTCCAGCCATGGATGCTCGTGGGTAGCTGGTACATTACTCGGCTGCAACCTTCGACGAAGGCTGGGACAGAGGGCCGTTTCGCCCAAGGGTGTTCCAGCGCCTGCAGGGGCTGTTTGGTGCCTGTTTCTTGTTCCAGCCGGGCTTGCTCCTCGAGGCGCTTCCGTTCTACCTCCAGGCGCGCTTCGCGCGCGATCTGCTCCTGGTGCGCACGCCACTGTGTCCACGCCACAAAGGCGCCGATGACGATCACCGCGATGACGATCAACTGAGCCAGCTCCGCTTTCGACAGCCCGAATACCAGCGGTCGGAGGCGATACTCGCGTTTGAGTTTGGATGGCTGAAGCAGCTCCTGGATGTCCAGGGGCTCACCGCCCATATCGAATTCTGGCGGGAGGTACTCGTGCTCGAAGTTGATGCCACGGCTGCGCTGTTGTGCAACGCGCCGGCGCACTTCCGCGGCGGTGCCGATGAGATCGCAACCAGGGATGATCCCGCCGTCATGTACGGCTACGACCGCGTAGCGATCCTCATCAGTTTCAACCTGCCAAGCTGCGATCCAAGAGTTGCCGAGCTGACCGGCAAGAGTCGCGGCCAGGCTGTACATGCCCTTGGTCACGCCCTCGGTGCGCGATACGAAGCCTGCCTGGATGATGCGCGGGGTGCGCCGTATGGCGACGATGTCCAGGTCGTTGTCTTCCCCGAACTTGCGCGCTTCTTTCATGTAACCGGTGAGACTGCCCAGCGGGTGCCAGCGCAGGCCGGTCACGAAGTCCCTGCCACGGTACTGAAGGATCTGGACTCGCGAGCCCGCTACCTTGGGAGCGTCAATGCTCATCATCGCCCCTTCAGAAGGTCCAGCAGGTGCGCTGCTTGGAGCTGCACGACACCTGGGTGTTCTGCCCGTCATCGTTGGCAGCCAGGTTGGCGGCTGCCTGCAGGATGTTGGGGACGATCTGGATGCTGCCGTTGAGGTTGTCCGGCAGGACGATCGGAGTTACCAGGACGACCAGGGAGCTGTGAGTCGAGGTGCGGCTGCTGCCGCCTCCCAGGCCGAAGAAGCTCGGACTGCCTACCCCGGACTTGGAGGCGTTCTCGCTGTTCTCGTCGAATCCGGTCAGCACCAGAGTCTCGCCGCTGCGCAGTAGAACCTTGGGTGCTGCGTTCTTGGTGTCGTAGTCGGCGTTCTGCACCTTCGAGCCGTTACTTTCGAACTCCTGGAAGGTGGGTTTGCTGCTCATGCTGAGCGTGATCATCAGCAGCATGTTTTCGCGATCCAGGAGCTTGGGCAGCAACATCATGTTGAAGCCACTGGTGATCGTCGCAGGCGTCAAGGAAGTGCTGGAGCCCACCGATGCAGTAGTCGTAGTTGAGCTGGCAGCGACATAGCTCTTCACGTTGCCGATCTGGATGGGAGCGGGCTGCAGGTTGAGCGTGGTTACCGAGGGGGACCGCACTTCGGTAACGCGGCCTTGCTCGGACAGCGCCTGCAGGATTGCTTTGGTGCCGGCCCAGGGCGAGCTGGAGGTATCGAGGATGCTCCCGGTGGCAGAAATAGCGTCGCTGCTGATGCCAGACACGGTGTTGGACAGCGAGAAGCCCCACTTCCCGGAGACCGACTTGTACACGGCGTCCCAGTTCACGGCGTTCTGATCCGTGTCGGTAAAGGTCACCTCGGCTACCTTCACGTTGAACAGCACCTGGCGGGTGATGGTCCGGTTCGTATCGCGGAGGTAGGCCGCAACTCTGTTCAGGACCTCGGGTCTGTCGCTGACGGTCATCGCGCCGGTCGAGCGAGATAAGAACATGCGCCCTTCCGGTTGGACGCTGAGCATGGCCTGAACGTTTTTCTCGATGTCGGCCAGCAGGGAGGTTTTGATGATGGAGGTGGTGCTCTGGTTGCTTCCGGACTCGCCGGTAGCACCAGAGCTCGTCGACGTACCGCTGTCGCCCGAGCCGGAGCCAGTTGACGTCACCAGGCCAGACTTCACGGTGCTTTCGATGACCTGGTCATCACCAAAGGCCCAGACGTCGAACGTGCGGGTCTCGAAGTAGGTGATTCGAACGCCCTGCAGGTCAGGGTCGTAGTTCCAGGACAGGCCCAGGCGGGACGTTGCCTGATTGAGCAGGCCGGACACCGGGCCGGAGTATTTAATGCCAGCGATCAGGCCTGCTCCGGAAAGGCCAAGGTCGAAGCTACGCGCGCCGCTGGGAGCCGATCCAATCACGTTGGCCGGCATCAGGCCGGCCAGGCTGTCTGGGCCAGCGGAGCTGATCGGCGCCGGCGCGCTGTTGTTGCTGCCCGACTGCTTGGAGGACGTCAGGATGCCGGGGTTGAGCGCATCGGGTGCCACCAGTACCGGCAGGCCGGTCTGCTGGGTGATGTACTGGGCCACTTCGGTGATCGACACGGCCGACACCGGCCGGTAGGCAATGTCGTGGTCCTTGCCGAAGGGAAGCCCGCGCTTGGTCACCAGCGGCTGGGTCGATACCCATGGCTTGTTGCTGAAGACCACGGTATCGCGCGCTTGTTCGGGCTGCATGTTCTGCAGGTACTTGGTGTACTGCCCGGCCGATTTGCCCTCGAGCTCTGCACGGGCAACCGAGTCGTTCACGCGCTGCAGCGAGCAGCTGCTCATGAAAAGGGCCAGCGGCAGAATGGCCCAGCGTGCCCAGGTGCGTTCGGTCATTTCTTCTTCCTCTCGTCGACGTGCAACACACGCTGAGCGTCGCTGCCATCAACCACGAAGGAGCGCGGGGCGGTGTCGTATAACGGGAACAGTTGCTTGATCGCCTCTTCGAAGGAGCCTTCGAAACGAAGCGGGGCCTGGATCGGGTAGTCCAGATCGTCCTGGCTCCAGATCAGCGTCCAATTGGCCTTCTTGGCCCAGGCCTCGACGCTCTGGCGCAAGGTTGATCCAGTCTCGGCCGCCCATACCTGGGGCAGCGGCCGGGGGATCGGCGCGGGGAACGTGACAGGCGCAGGTTGCGCGACAGCAGCTGCAGCAGGCACTGGAGATTTCAAACTCGCTGGTACAGGGAGCGTGCTGGCAGGCTTGGGGGCAGTGCTCGAGGTCGAGGCTGCAGTGATAGGGCCATCCTTGGCGGGTGCCACTGGGGGGAGCACTGCGGGTTTGGCTGCGGCCGCCGGCGCGGCTGCAGCTGAAGTGGTGATGGCGGGGCTGGAGGGCACCGCAGCTACTACGACAGCGCCGGTGGCAGAGTCCGGTGCCGGAGTGGCGGTCTTGGTACTGGCAGGCTGCTGGGCGTACATGGTAGGCGCCGGCCGCGGAGGCTCTGGCAACTGGTAGCCCGGGCGAAGCACGAAGCACACCTGGCGATTCACCTCGTCGACCTTGACCTGCCAAGCCGGACCGGCCAGAACCTGCAGCGTGTTGCGCAGGGTCATAGGCCCCAGCTTGTACTGTGCAGCTGGCAACGGCCGGGTGTAGAGGATATTGACGTGCCCGGAGCTGGCGGGACACAGCGCGTAGCCGGAGCGCTCAACGACGTACTGCATCGCATCCCGAACACTGGGGTTCATGTTCGAGGGAATGGTGACGTCGATGATCTGGGCCATCAGATCGCGCTGACCAGCGTCCGGTTGTGTCGTGACCAGGGTGTAGCGCCCATACCGGACGACGGGCTCCTTCTCTGGCACACCCCCACTGGGATAAAGGTCGGGCGATAGCATTTCCGGATTGCGGCTGCTATCGAATGCGGGCTTGGGCGTCTCGACCGGCTGGGTAGTGCAGCCGGTGAGAAGCGCGAGCAACGAGAGAGTGGTCAACTGCCTGGTCATGTACCGAAAGGCCCCCTTTGATGATGGGGGTCACGTTCGCAGGCGCAGTGCCAGTACGCAGTAGGAAATAGATAACGCGGCGTAGGGGTATTTATTCCGGGCCTATGCCGCGATGGTGGCTGCCAGTAGAGACTTTGCCAGCGCCTCCTGATCTGCCTCAGGCTCGATGAGCTCCATGCTGACCTGGCGTTTTGCTAACAGCATCTGCCACAGCTGCTGGTCGATGGTGTTTTCCACCAACGGGATCTTCACGATGACCATGCGCAACTGGCCGTTGCGATAGGCGCGGTCTTCGGCCTGGTCTTGCTGGCCAGGCGTCCATGGCAGGCCGAGGAAAAACACGTAGTTCGCTGCGGTGAGGTTGTTGCCGGTACCGGCGGCCGACGTGGTGCAGATGAACACGCGGCAGTCGGGGTCATCCTGGAACTTGTCGATGGCCTTCTGGCGCTTCTTCAAGGTATCCGTGCCGACCAAGGTGACGTTGCCGATGCCGGCCTGATCGCAGAGCTCTTTGAGCATTGCCACCGTTGGCTTGAACTCGCAGAAGAGGATTACCTTGTCAGCTGGATCCAGCTCGCTGACCAGGTCCATGGCCACGCGGACCTTGACCTGCTCCAGGTAGCGCCTGAGCGCTCCAAGGCGAGCGAAGATGGGCCTGTCCTCGAGGCGCATCGTGTCGTACTTGCGGCGCTCATCTGCAGCTAGCTCGACGGGCAGCAGCTGACGCTGCTTGCCTTTCAGGTTGGGCAGGACGTCTTTGCGTCGGCGCAGCATCCAGTCGCCGAGCTCGGCGCGCAGGTTCTGGCGGAACTCGGGGTTGCCGGCGAAACGCTCGCAGAAGTCCTTCAGCGACAGCTGGCCAATGGGATGCCCGGAGAGGCGTAGGAGCGTGTGGAGCTCGGTCTCGCGATTGAGTACTGGCGTGCCGGTGAGCAGGTAGCGGTTGGGTACCTTCGCGGCAATGTCGAATCCATGGCGAGTCCACTCCGCTGTCGGCTCCTTCAGCCTGTGCGCCTCGTCGATGATCATGACGCTAAAGCGCTCGGCCTGGACGACGAAATCACCCAGTCGCTCGTAGTTGATGACCATCCACTCTGCCGTCGGATCGTCCTGCTGCAGAGCAACCTGGGCTTCGGGGTAGACCGCGTGGATCTCGCGCTCCCAGTTGATCAACAGGGACGATAGCGTGATCACCAGGATCGGCGTGCCGGCAGCGCGGATGTGGGCTGCAATCACTGCCTGGCGCGTCTTGCCCAATCCCATGTCGTCGGCCAGCAGCGCGCTGGTCCGCTGCAGAAGGTGAGCGATCCCCACCGGCTGGTGGTCCAGGAGTGAATAGCCGCGCAAGGCCTCCGTGATCGCGCTTTCGGTGTACTCGGTACGCTCGATCGGCGAGACGGCCGCCAGATAGATATCGGTGGAGACGTCTTCGTCTCCAGCCGAGGTTGTGGGCTCCTGGGGAGGGCCGCCGAGGCTGATCCCGGGCATGTCCTTTGCCGGCGCAACAGTGCCATCGCTCAGCAGCTCCTGGACGACATCGAGGATCTCGAACTGGTCCTCAGCTAGTCCGAGCTCCAGGATCACGTTGCTGCGCACTAGCTCTGCAGAAGCGTCGATGCGCCACGAGCTGGAGTGACCGAGGAAGACGCCATGCATGCGCCGCGCGACCGCAACGACGCCGGGGTGGTAGTCGCCCGAGAGCAGCACACCGCCGTCTGCCAGCGGGGCGATACGGAGCATCAAGCCCCAGGTGAATGCATCCCGGGAGGGAGAGGCCTGGGCCTGCTCCAGCTTCTGCTGGAAGCGCTGCCAGGTTTCGCTGTAGCGGTCCTCGGCGAGCTCCTGCAGGCGGTGGAACAGAAGGTCCAGTTCGTGGAAAAGCTTGCTCTTGGGTAGCCTCCAGTACCGGTGGTAAGGATGGTCGCCTCGACGGATGAAGAATCCCCCGCGGGCAAGCAACACCTTGTTGGCACCTTCCAGGAACGGCAGCTGGAGGCCGAAGTCGTAGCCGTCGAACACGACCTTGCCGAGCAGCTCCGGGGAGCGATTCAGCATCCGTGGCCGTTTCATGCTGCCTCCAGATGGGTGCTCACCCACTGGGCAACCGCGCCGGCCAGCCGGGATTGCCAATGAGAGTCGGCAAATCTCGTCATGTGCTGGGTGTGGTCCGGCCAGTCCAAGTTGACCTGAACCGATCCAGCTTTGATCTGCTGCATCAGCCAGGCAAAGGCTTTACCTTCGGCTGAGTCCTTCGGCACGGGGTCGTTGCCATACGAGCGCAGCTGTGCG
This sequence comes from Pseudomonas sp. MT3, assembly GCF_054720805.1. Lineage (NCBI taxonomy): Bacteria > Pseudomonadati > Pseudomonadota > Gammaproteobacteria > Pseudomonadales > Pseudomonadaceae > Pseudomonas > Pseudomonas sp. MT3. The sequence goes on along the minus strand of NZ_JBTVPY010000038.1, from coordinate 19,020 downwards.
CACTCCAGGTGGTGAACGGTCCACGTGCCCTGGTGCTCATGACTTTTTCGACGGAGGATCAATTCGGCCGATGCGAGTGGGCGCCCATCATGGCGCAGCGAAATCAGCCTGCAATCGCCACGGTAGGCTGAGAAGTCATAGGAGTCGATGCAGTGGTCGAGGGATACGTGTTCGCTCCAGAGATGAGATGGAGAGACCAGCTCAACCGCCTCGATACCGTTTGGGCATAGCACGGCCCCTTCGACCAGTAAGGGTGTCCACCTGGTCGACTCGTCGGTCGCTTTCAGGTCCGGTTTCTCAGCGTCGATTGCTTCGCGAATCTCGGCGAGTGCCTTGTGGAAGGCTGACACCTTGTTGGCCAGTTGTCGGTAGCTGCTGTGCTGGAAGAAGGCTGCCGCGTTGAGCTTGGCCTGTTGAATGACATCCCATTGACCATGGTCTTCAACAGTGAAGCTCAGTTGCCGGAAGACTTCGCCAAAATCCTGCAGGGACGCCATGATCCCGGGCCAAGCCGGGTCACCCCAACTGCTGGGGCATCCAGAAAGCAATCGATTCAGGTTCCAACGCTGCTGGTCTTTAGGAAGCGAGTAGTCGGGACGAACTTCCCAGGGAATGTGGTTGAACAACTGGAAGAAGACCGTCCAGTCACCACGAGTTTTCGGACGGCGATTTCCGAGGGAGGCGCCCGCGAGGAGGGCATGCCAGCCCGAGTTCTTGCCTTCGCGCAAGAGTTGGGCAAGCGCTCCACCTGCGGTTGACGGTCGGCAAGAACCGATGAAGCGAATCGCCGAAGGTTGTACCTGGAAGTACCACGCCAGAAAGTCCGTCAGCGAGAGCCCCGCGTCGACGGTGTGTCCCAGCATCTGATCGAAGGCGACAGTTCCGAGGTATTCCTTGACCAGGTCGGTGGGGGCCTTGAGTGCGTAGGGGGCCAGGTCGGGCCAAGGTACTTGCAAAAAGGTGCCGTGAGCGGAGCACGGCCAAGAGATCTGGTCGGGAAGCACAAGCAGCGGCAGCAAAATCGGTTGGGCTTTGAGCGCCTGCAGGCGTCGCTCTTTGCAACCGGAGGCCAACCAGTTGTAGAGGGCTGGAGAAGGACAACGCACGGAGCGAATGGCAAACAGGATTTCAGGGTCGAGCTGGCTACAGAATCCCTTGAGGACTGCCCCTATCTGCTTCAGATAAAAGCGGGTTCGTGGTCCGAAATACCGGTGGTGGCTTCCTCGTTGAGCAGGGCTCGGAACATTGCGGGCGAACTTCCCGAGGTCGTCCTTCGCCATGCTACCGGCGAGCTGATGAGCTTTTTTACAGTAGGACGTGAGGAGGGCGGTGTCGGCAAACACTCCGCCGGCCTGGAGCCATCTCAGTTCAGACTCCAGCCGGCTGATGAGTGCGAGGGCGCCGTTGCGTGTGGGTTTCCTCAGAGAAACACGATCGCTTGTGGAGATCGTAAGTGCCCTGATGATTTGGCCGTCATACCACTGAAGGGTGTTGCCAAAACGCGCTATGCCAAATGGAGTTTGTTCCGGGCCATGCGTGCCATTGACGAACCAGGCTCGAGCAGTGGAGGTTCGCTGCAGATAGGTCCGGATGAAGTCAGTGCGCTGCTGATCTGCCAGGCCGAAATGCGTTGCCCAGGTAGTGGCTACTGCGCGCTGCCTCTCTGTGAAGCGACGAAGGATGGGGTCGACCGGGGTATCTATGACCGCTGACATGTGCATGCTCCTCGAGGAGCATGCAGGCTGTCAGGTGGGTTGTGGTGGGGACAGGGGAAATAGACACCTGGAGAGTGCGGAATTCGCGGACGCGGATGGGCTCTAGTCCCCTACATCCCGCGCGGATTGTCCATATCAGGTTTGCCCTTGACCGAGGGGTAGGCCACCTTGCATCCGGAAGACCTGTATCCCGTGCAGCCCCAGAAATCGTATTGCCCAGGTTTCTGCTTGCGGACGAGCGGTTCCCCGCATTTGCCGCACTTGTAATCGCTGCTGGTCGGCCGTGAAGCCGGTACGGTAGCGCCTCGTTGCATGATGGCGGACGGTTGAGTCTGCAGCTTCTGGAGCTCCGCCCCGAGGTGCTCATAGAACCGGGCCACGACGGAGCTGTACGTCTCTTGGCCCTGGGCGATCTTGTCCAGGTCCTTCTCCATGCTGCTGGTGAACTCCAGCTGCAGGAAGGTGAAGTTGCCTTCCAGCTTGGCGATAGTTTTCTCCCCCAGCGGACCAGGGACCAACTTGCGCTTTTCCTCGACGACCAGGCCCTTGCCAGTGATGTTCTTGACGATTGCGGCGAAGGTACTTGGGCGGCCAATTCCCAATCGCTCCAACTCCTTGACCAGGCTGGCCTTGGTGAAGCGCGGCGGCGCCTTCGTCTTCTGGCTAAGCACTTCACCCTGGTGAACCGGGAGGATCTGCCTCGGCTCCAGTTTCGGGACCGGATTCTTCGCAGGCTCGGCCTTGTCTTCTTCAGCGTCATCGCCCTTGAGCAGCTTCTTCCAGCCGAGGTAGGAAATGGTGCTACCAGTTGCGGCGAAGCGCAGTGGGCGACTATCCGGCCCCTTGGCCAATAGCTTTACGGTGCGCACGTCGTAGATAGCGTCCGCAAGCTGGCTGGCCAGCGCGCGAATTCGGATGAGTTTGTAGAGCGACTGCTCATCGGGCGTCTCGCCCGCTGTCTCATCATCCCAACTGGTCGGCGCGATGGCCGGGTGGCCTTGCTGGGCGGCATCGCCGGCTTGGAATACCCGGCGCTCCTCGACTGCTTCCAGCCCCATCTGGCGTGCAACAGCCTTCAGATGCGCCATCGCATCGTCATCCAGGTTGGGGTTATCAGTACGGTGATAGCTGATGACGCCCTGCTCGTAGAGCTTTTGGGCAATCATCATGGTCTTGTCCGGATCCCACCCCAAGGCCACGCTGGCCGCCTGCTGCATCGACGATGAGATGAAGGGCGCGGGTGGCCCGCGGCGTTTCTTGCTGTCGGAACAGGATTCGACGATTACGGCGCGCGTCCCAGCGACCTGGCTGGCCAGTGTGCCGTCCTGGACGTAAGGGTGCTCCTCAGTTGCAAAGTCAGGAACGGTCACCCACTCTGCCTTCCATTCCTGCTTGGTCGCCTCATCCAGAAAGGTCAGGTCCACGCCGAAGTGGTGAATGACCTTGAAGTTGCGAATCTCGCGCTCGCGCATGAGCACGATGTAGACGGCGACAGATTGGACGCGCCCTGCAGACGTGGGCTCACCGAGAGTGCGTCGGAGCTCCTGCGTTACGAGGTAGCCCACCAGACGGTCCAGAACGCGCCGGCATTCCTGTGACGCAACCAGGGGGAGATCGATCTTCCGCGGGTTCGCCAGAGCCTCTCGAACGGCTGACTGGGTGATCTGGTTGAAAGCGATGCGTTTGTAATCACGGATGCCAAGCGTCTGCTGGATGTGCCAAGCAATTGATTCACCTTCACGATCATTGTCAGTGGCGATGTAGATCTCAGTGGCTTTCTTCAGGGCATCGCGCATGCTTTTCACGTTGCGCTGGCTCTTGGGCAGCACTTCGTACACGGGGCGCAGGTTCTTGAGCACGCCCGTGGTGATCATGGTGCTGTCCTGGCCCTTCTCCGGCAGGTCGCGGATGTGACCGCCGCTGGCGACTACCATCCAGTCCTCGCCAGGGCGCAGCTTCTTCATCATGGGACCGAGCTTCTTCAGCTTGCCCGGCGCCTCGATGATCATGAGTTTCATGGGGTGCCCCTATCCGTTGATCCAGGCCGCACTGTTGCTGCCGGCCTTGTCTGGTTCAACGCGAAATGGGCATTAGAGGCGGGGTGAATTCGGCGGGAGGGTCGTTGTGGACTAGAGGTCCAGCGTCAGCTGCTGGGCCTGCCGGTACCCTTTCAGCCAGCTGGCCAACATCGCGGGGTGCTTGTAGGGGCAGGCATGTACGGGAAGCCCTTTCTGCGCAGCTTCTGCACCAGCGGCTGCGATGGTCAGGTGAGGGTTGTTGAAGTGCCTCCTATCGACCTTTTGCTCTGGCGCGCTTTGATCTGACACAGATGGCCTCCCGTGATTGAGGTTGGCGCTGCTGGGCAGCCTACTGACCGGAATCCTTGTCGATGTACCCAGCGGCTTCACTATGTGGCGCGTTTTTGCTGAGTATGGCTTGGCAACGCTCGTTTTGATGCAAGGCTCGGCTTGTTCAGGGCGGAAAACACCCGGAAATGCGCACTGTGAGGCAGTGGATTTCCCTCACTCTGCAGGATTGTTCTACAAAAGACCTGGGCAGGCGCTGCTTGCAGCGCCCCCCTTTCGGCCCGGCTGGTTCGGGCCGAAGCACTCAGGCTGCCGTTGGCGCCAACACTGCCACTGTGCTCCTGGTTGAGTGGTTCCAGTGGAACCAGCTTGCCTGCCATCGGGGCCGATAGTTCGAGTCTGGTCGAGTGGTTCCAGTGGAACCAGTTGTCCAACCGCCCGCGCAGAGGTCAGGGCCTGCCTGAGTGATGCAGGCTGCAACACGATCAATTCAAGCAAGGGCGATGTGTTACGGGAAACAGTTGTGGGGTGGATATGAGGTGAAACGCCACGACTCAGCTGTTCTTGGCGAGGGAGCTTCACGAAGGGGCGCGATTTATCGCTGGTCTATCTGCGAGGGGATTTGACGCAGTTGGCCCAGGAACTCGGTGTTCGAAAGCTTACCGTTCACACGGTCCTGAAGAATGGGAAGGAGTAGAGCCTGCTGCTCTTTGCTCAGCTTGCGATAGAGCTCGACTAGCTCGAGCTCGGAAGGGGTGATGGGCTTGTTCAACAATTGGGCCATGGCGGTTGCTATTGGAGGTTGGACTGAAGACATGGATGACGGAGCAAAGTTCTTGCCACCTGCAGCTTCGCGACGGGCCGCCTCACATTATGCATTTCCGGAAGCGGGAGTGATTAAGTGGTACAGGAGCTACGCGATGGGACGTCCTTGTCCCCGGTAGCCTCGCGAAGGGGCGCGCTAAATTAAGGAGGGAGTCACAGGGGAATGTCGTCGTCAAATCCGTCGTAGTCGCGCATGTCCTGGGTAGGGTGCTGTGGCGCCGGCGGCTGACGATCAGTCCGAGGATTCTGCTGTTGCTGTTGGCCGGCCCCGGAGGCCAGGAGCGAGACCTGGGCAATCCGATGGGGGAGGACCGCAACTCGGCTCGCCTCGACCTTCAGTGCCTGGACCTCCTCGCCAGTTTGTTTGTCCTTCCAGCTGTCCATGATGGCGCGCCCCTGGACCAGGACCCGCATGCCTTTCTGGAACACAGAGGCGAAGCGCTCGGCATCCTGGTGCCACCACTCGACGTTGCACCAGAACCCTCCACGGTCTTTATAGCCACCTTGGCCGTCCGGGATCGAGTTGTCGAACATGATGTTGAGACGCAGCAGTTGTCGCGGGCCATTGTTACCGTTGGGGAAGCTCTTGTACTCGGGCAGGGAGCCGATGTTGCCTTCCCATACTACGGGTGTGCTCATGGTGGTTCTCCGGTCAGTTGTGTTGCGATGGGTTCGTGTTCTGCTGCAGGCGAACCAGGTACTCGGCCTCGGCCTGGCCCATCTTCTCTGCGCACTCGGCGGCCTGTTTGGCGATGGAGTGGATGAGGCTCATCTGCATGTTGAGGATGATTCGTTGCTGCTCGAGGGCGAGCAGGTCCTGCAGCAGGTGGGATGGAGTCTTGGGTTGCCGCAGCATCTCCGCCCAGATGCCCACCCCCATCTTTCGGGACTGGATGTGCTGCCAGCGAAGGAAAGTGGTGCCGGCCTGGGTGTTCTGCTCTATCAGGCGGACGGGCAGCAAACTGAAAGGATGACGGCGGACCTGGGCCAGCACTTCCTGGGCAAGCTCCTTCAGACCGACCTCCAACGCCTGGCATTGCTCAGCTAACTGGGTCATCTCCCCCTTACCTTTAAAGGGCCTTAAAAGGCCTTTTAGTGAGGCACTCTGTTGCAGCCCCTGATAGGCAGTCTGTTGCAGTGGTCGGAAGAGAGTCTGTTGCAGCCCATGCTCCGAGCGATTCTGCGGCAGCATGGTGATCAGTCCTCTCCGAGGTCGAGATCTTCGTGGTCATCGGAGAAGGGTTCGCGCGGTTGTGGTTGACCGCGAGTGATCGGTGGGGCGAAGGAAGATCGTCGGGTGCCCTCCAGGATGTCCTGAGGAATCTCGCCATGACGCTCGTACATTTTCCGCGCCTGCTCGGCCTTGGCGTTGTTGGCGGCAAAGTCGTCGCGGCATGCACCGGAAAAGCGATAGAGCTGGGCCAGGCCGAAGAGGCTACGAAGAACGCGGGCGCCTTCGTCGATCCACAGCTCCATGTCGCGCCGGCCGATGAGACCAACGTGCTGAGCCAGGAGGATGCGTCGAACGATCTCGTCGTAGGAGGTCAGCAGGTAGACCGCCTTGAAGCCCAATGGGTTGGAGATGAAGAGAGGCAGCTTGACGGGCTGGATCGAGAGGTTATTGCCGATGGTGATCATCGAAGGCAACTGGGCCATGACATCGTCCAGGCGCTTGTCGATGACCTTCAAGGCTTCGTCCGACTCGTTGATCTTCTCCTCGAGCCGGATCATCCACCAGTCGGAGTAGGGATCGTCCTGAGAGGCACCACGCGACATCTGATTCATCTTCGAGCAGAAGCCTGCCAGTCCGAGGATGCTGGGCTTGCCTTCAGTCTGAGGGCGGCCCATCCAGATTCGCGCTGCGTGGTGCGTGTGGAGGGTGAGCTCAACAGCACTCCGTAAGGAGCCAATGTTGAGCTGGTAGTTGTCAGCCATGGGCACGGTTTCCTTATTAAGGTTGAGGAACGTGCCCATGCTCCTAATCAGCGGGATCTGCCGCAGCAGGAAATGCTCAGCCCGCCAAACTCGATTTTGTTGTTGCCTTTACTACCCCTGCCAAAACGTCCCAAACGGCGCCCAGATCCAAGCCAGCAACACACCGCCGGCGAGTAGAACAAACCATGTTTTCCAGCTGCGAAGGTAAGGCGAAAGTGCGACCAGTGCGAATAGCGCGAACAGTGCCTGCTCGATGAGTAATTGCCTTTGTTGCATGGGAAGCTCCGGTTGATGGATAAGCCTCCAGTTTTCACAGTGGGCAGCGCTGGTGGTGGCTTTTTCCAACCACATTACGACCGAAAATACGGAGCTGTATCGACTCATCTCAATGTGGCTCCAGTGGCGCCGCCCAGGTCGACCTCGGCGCCGAGGTCCAGGTCCAGGTCGAGTGGTTCCAGTGGAACCACCCAACTCGCCGTCGGCGCCGACGGTCGGGATCCTGATCCCATTTTGCCAGTGCCACCAGCAGCATGCCGTCGGTGCCGTCGTCCAGTTTCTGGTCGAGTGGTACGGGACGTACCACCCAGCTCGTGTTCGGCGCCGATGCCCAGGTTCTGGTCGAGTGGTTCCAGTGGAACCATCCCAGGTTGACGTCAGCATCAATGCCCGGGTCTTGGATGGGTGGTTCCAGTGGAACCACCCTGGTCGACGTCGGCGCCGATAGCACGGACGTGGGGGAGAGTTGCCAATGCAACTCTGGTCTCGCCGCGTGGTTGGCCCGGACGCTGTGGCTCATCAATCGGTAGATCCTCCTTGCCTCGGCTTCAGCTGTTGCCAGATCGTGCTCATTGCCGATTTGGCAGTCTGCATACCAGCTTTGGATGGCGGGGACTGAGGACGGGCACCTGACGTTGCAGGGGCTGCTGGTTGTGCCTGGATCACCTTGGACTGCGGTTGCGGACTAGGTTGCCAGTCGGCGTTGAAGTCGCCGCGAATGGCTCGTGTAGCAAGTGATGACAGGTAAGCCATAGGCTTGCTGACTTCGCGTTCGATGCACCGATGTGCCCATTGCCCCATCACGGCCTCTCGCAGGTCGTCTGGGACTGTTTGCATGATCGAACGGGCTTTGGATCTGTCCTCCGCGCTGAGCAACTCCAGGGCAATCAGCCAGTTGGCCGCGGCATTCCCTGGATTCCCCGCGGGAAGTACAGAGCTTTTACAAACATCTTTGTGTGTATCTGTATACGTACTATATGAGTTCGGATTCCGAACTATGGGTGTACTCGGCGAATTTCCACTGGGTTCGGATTCCGAACCCAGTGGCAGAGCGCCTTGTTTCACGGGGTTCGCACTGAGTTCGGAATCCGAACCCAGTGACGACTCGGTGATTTCATACTGAGTTCGGATTCCGAACTCAGGAGCAGGAAGGGCTTGCAGCTTGCTCTCGACTGCCCATGCCTGACCATTGAGGCGCTCAGCAATCGTGTCTATGTGCGTCGGCAAGCGGCGACCAACATCCGGGTCACTGGTGAATTCGCGCCAGGAGATTTCTGCCACTTCCTTGATGGCTTTGTTCTGGTGCTCCATAGACTGGAGAACCAGCTGCATGTAGTCCTTGTCGAACTCAAGTGCTTCAGCGGGGGTTACAGGCTCGTCGTGTAGGAGATAAACGTTGCCCTGGACCTGGCCGCTTACTTCATTGCGCACCCTGCGCCCAAGGCTCAGCCATCGGGTGAGCCGGAGCACGGTCAGCGCTTTCGACACTGTTTCCCTAGATGCATGTTTCCCGGGGTTCATCCCCAAATAGGGACGGAGTTGATCGTAGGTGGGGAAAGCAGTGACGCCGTCTTCATTGACGAGCAATCGAAAGACCTGCCAGCAGTTCCTTTCTAGAGGTGTCAGGCGATTGTCGAGCAGCAGTTTTCGCGGAACCGTCTCATGAGGATTCCCGCTGAAGATGATCCCGGCGTACTGCGAAGGGGAGGCTGACTGCGTGGCGGTCTCCTGTGCTCTCTTCTTTTGTAGATGGGCCTCGAGATGTCCCGAGGCCGAATCTAGGAGCGTCGAAATGGGGAACCGGGCGAGCTTCATCTTGCTTTGTCGCCTTCCTCGGAGGTGACGGCCACCACCTGTTGTTGGTCATGGAGCAACAGCATCTGAGCACTGTGGCGCCAAGGGTTCTCCTTGTTGGGCGGATAGACTCCTTGGCTGATCCAGTTCGTGATGCGGTGCCAGATCTGAGCCAGCGTCAGGCCATCGGTGATCAGTTCTTCGGCTACGAGCATTGCAACATCGAGCATGGCCAAGCTGTCAGCCAGGTCGACCTGGTTCTCCTCCATGAGATGTACCCACCTGTGCCAGACCAGGTGATCCTGGTCTTCAGACAGCTCTGGCCAACGGCCTCGTGGCGTCTTCACCCCAATGACTGCCCGCTGCAGAGCAATTTCTTGAGGCGACAGTCCGAAGAACTTGTTGAGCAGATTTGTGGTTGCTCCCAGGCGAATTGCGCGTTCGATCAGCCGCATTTCTTCCTCGGAGCGCGCGGCGCCGGAGATCAGCTTCATGACGATAGCCTCGTCGATGCTGACCTTGGCCCAGGTAACCGGGGTGTTGAGTAGCAGGCTCATAATGGTGGGGTGCTGGATTTGGCCCAGAACCTCAGGGGCAAGCCCCATCTCGATGCAGCGATTCAGCTGGCCATTGCGCATCAGATTCAAGATCTGCGACAGCACAGCTTCGTTTATTGGCGACTTGGACATTGCGATTCCCTCCCGTAATCGTCCGCAATCAGCTGTCGAGAGCAGGTGTGTTCTGGGTGTGCTCCTGGATCTCCAGGTCGATGAGACGACGGGCGAGGCGCACAATCCTGAACAACTTGACCAGAGCACCGTCGCTCAGGCGTCCGCGATCATCCGGGGCTTGGTCCTTTGCCATCGGTTGCCCGAGGAGCAGTTGGCCGAGACCGGCAGCGAATTCGAATTCCATGAGGCCATCGCGGGCTTCAGGCTGATCTTCCAGCAGTTTCAGAGCGATCGCTGTTGCACCGCTAAGTGACTGCAGAAGCGTCACCGTGTGATGTGCAGTCGCAGTGATTTCAATTTCTTCCTGGGGCTGCCGGTAGGAAAAACCGATACCGCCATCTACCTCAAAGATGTCGCCGGGGGCGTCAACGGCCTGGAGAATCTCCACAGCCAGGTTGGCGATGTGCTTGCGCAGTTGGTCCGCAGTGTCGATCTCACGCTCGATGTACCAGAGGTCGCTGATGGGGTGGAGCCCTCCGGCCTGGACCGGGATGGATACGAGCGCGTTGGAATTGAAGTCAGGCAGCTGCTCTCCATCCAGCGCGGCCATCTTCTGTTTCATTTCCACCACGCGAGAGCTGATGTTCGCGGGGGAAGCGACGTGACCCTCGATGCGTGCCTGACGCTCCTGGGCCGTCATCTGGCTGCTATCAGGAGGTGTGGTGGTCCGCGTTTCCTGCTGTTTTGGCTGGGCCGGAGGGATGGTCGCAGGTGAGTTCTTGCTGGTTGCCTGAGGCGGCAGAGCGGGCACCTGCGTGCCAGTCCCGCCGGTTTCGGCAACTTGAGGTGGCGGCGGGGGGGATGGAACTTCGACAACCGGCGTAGTACGGCGCAGTTGATCCTGCTGCTGGGTGATCTCGAGCAGCACGTCTTCGTAGCCGAGGCCGAGAGGCCCCTTCATTTGGCCAATCAGCTCATCCTGGAAACGCTGGAAAAGAAACTCATCGGCATCACCTTCGAATTGGGCCAGCACATCCTGGAAGAGCATCTCGAATTCAATTGCCTCCCCCTTGTAGTGCTTTTCCCAGCAAGCGGAGGATGTTTTTCGAAGCGACAGCAGTTTCTCGATCTGGGGTTTACCCAACCCGCTGTAGAGCATCCCCGGGATGGCCGGTAGGAGATATCGGATGGTATCCAGCATCTTGCTGATGTGCGGGTGGGAGACCGGGTAGCCATCGGCTGTAAGGCGGCGCGACAATTCGCGAATGCCAACGGGCTCTCCAGCTTCAGATTCATAGTGAGCCTTTGCCTTATCGATACCGACAGCGCGCTCAATGAACTTGAGATCGCCCTTCACATCGTTTTCGGCCAGGTGACCTACCAGAGCGAGAACCTCTCCACGGGTTTTGTCCCAAGGACGGAACAGGCAGTGGAAACGATAAAAACGCTCGTCGCCGGTCTCCTGGTAGAGCTCTTTCAGGATGGCCAGGCGAGTGTTGCCCCCGTTGCGAATACGATGCTTTTGTTCGCCTGGTCGGCGAGTTACAGGTGGGGGCGTATCAAGGCCACGGGCCTTGATGGAGGCTTTGATTTCCTCGTACTTCGGGTTGCGAGTCGTCCGAGGGTTGTCGTCATACGGAAGGACGTCATCCAGCGTCAGCACCATCGGGGTGTCAACGACGGGATCGCTGAGTTGCGCCACGGGAGCGGCCTGCGGCTGGAAGCCGGGCTTGAGCATGGCGTCTTTCAGGGAGATCGGCTCGGCCATGATTACAGTCCCCGCGCGTCGTTGGCGGAGTCGGCACCAGTAGGCTGCTGGGACAGCAGCCGGTCGATGACCTGGTTGGCTCGCTGGATCTGCGACTCCAGTTCGTCAACGCGCTCCAGGCGATGAAGGATCTCGCGATTCAAGGATCGGTCGTTGTCCTTGGCCAGCTCGGCAATGCGGCTTTTCATCCCACAGGGCATGCGGACTACGAATTTGTCTTCGGGCTCTTTGGTGGCGGTTTGGCGATCAGCGCTCATGTCATTTCTCCGGAATTCTGGCGGCAGGTTTCTCAGCGACGCTTCAGCTGATCGTGCAGCTGGGTCGGGAGGCCTCGAATGGTCAGCACGTCGCGCTCTCTGTCGTACTCGACCTTGCTACCCAGCAGGTGCGCCTCGAAGCTGATCGACAATCCCTCGGCGCGGCCCGTGAAGCGGCGGAACTGGTTGAGAGTGCGCTTGTCCGCCGGGATCTCCGGAGACAGGCCGTAGTCCTTGTTGCGGATGTAGTCGTAGAAGGCGCGCGGCGCCTGGTCATCCATCAATTCCGAGAGCGCGTCCAGGGCCATCGGCTCACCGATCTTGGCCTGGCTGGTGGCGTAGTCCACCAGCACGTCGGTTTTCTCGCGGGCCTGTTCTTCAGGCAGGTCTTCGCTTTCCGCGAAGTCGCTGAAGGCCTTGAGCAGGGTGCGGGTCTCGCTCGGGCCGTCGACGCCCTCGGTGCAGCCGATGAAGTCGCAGAAGTAGTCCGAGACCTTCTTTCCGCTTTTGCCCCTGATGAACGAGATGTACTGCTTGGACGTCTTGTTGTTCTGCCACTCGGAGATGTTGATCCGCGCGGCCATGTGCAGCTTGCTGAGGTCAAGATGGCGCGAGGGAGTTACTTCTAGCGCCTCGGTCACCGCCACTCCTTCGCTGTGGTGGAGGAGGGCGATGGACAGGTAGTCGGTCATGCCTTGCTGGTAATGGCAGAACAGCACGTGGCCGCCAGTGGAGAGATTGGACTCCTCCATCAAATGCGCGAGCTGTTCCACTGCATGGCGGCTGAACTCGACAAAGTCCATGCTGCCAACCAGGAACTCGTTCAGCCAACCGCTTAGCGGGTAGGCGCCGGATTCGCCATGGAAAAGGCCCCAGGCCTTGTTCGGCTTGGCGTTGTAGCTCTCGTTGAGGTCGGCCATGAGGTTTTCCATAGCCTGGGAATCGACCAGCTCGACACCACTGATATGCAGTGCAGATGGGTTGCCGTCGGGCTTCTTGTCGATCAGGTGGACGATGGCGTGACGAATGGGCATTAGATGATCTCCTGACAGGACGACTGGGCCGCCTGAACGTCGGCGCGGCGGAGGCGCGCGAGAGCGTTGAGGGCCGAATGGCAGTCGCTGGCGGTGAAAGAGGTGAAGATGGGCAGCCGGCCAGGCTTGCTGAATTTGACGTGGCCGCCGGCGGTGCGGCTTGCGCTCCATCCGAGTTGTTCAGCAGTGATGACCAGGCGTTTCAAGCCTTCTTGGGCACCGCGGAGGAAATTACGCATTAGCGGTTTCCTCCTGCTGCTGAAGCCAGGTCTCCATGTCCTGCAGGCCTGCTGGAAGGGTTCCGGTGCGAGCTGCCTCGAGGAGGCGCTCTACCAAGCGCTTCAGGTGCTTATCCAGTTGGTGCCGTTGGCAGGCAATCTCGTCATGCGATGAGCGGAGCAGTTGCACTTCTTCCTGCAGCTGCTCGAGGACCAGAGCACCGCCGGCGCCTGCAGGGCAGACTTCAGCTGCAGTCGCTCGGAACTGGGTGAACAAGCGTGCCTCCCAGTCCTGGCGGCAAGGCCAGAACCGGTGGCCGCGCTCCACGTTCCAGCCGCTGGTCCACGTGCGGCATTTTCCGCAGTCCGGGCAAGGCATCTCGCCGCCACCGTCCAGGTGATAACCGCAGTGCATGCAGATCCACGTGGGACCAGCACGCAGCAGCAGCTCAAGGCGTAGCTCGTTGTTGTGGATACGGTGCAGTGGGCGGAAGGTGGTGATCTCAGACATCACGACCTCCGCTCAGACTCCAGCGGCTCTCGATGTAGTTCGCTTTGTCACCAGGCTGCGCCGGCAGCTTGGCGATCACACCTTGGCCTTCGCCGAAGAGGCGGTCGGCCAGGCGCTGTGCAGCGATCTGATCGCTCCAGGTGCAGCTTGCGCGCTTGCCTTTCACGGTGTTGGTGAAGAACCCAGCTCCGTCGAATTTCACTACGCACTCGCGGGAGGTTGCGCTCATGGTGCGACCTCCTGGTTGAGTGCATCGCCGGCCTGGACAGCCACGATTTCAGGGGATTCACCCGGATAGCGCGTCGCCAGTTCGGTCAGAAACTCGCGTGCGGCTTCCCTGGCGCCGGGGATGCGGAACACCACTGTGCAGTGATGAACTTCCCCCTGGCCAGGCAGGGAGGGGATAACTCCGACCTTGAGCGAGCAACTGAACAGGTACTTGGGAACCCAGACAGACCAGAAGTAGTTGGAGAGCAGCGCGCCCGGTGCCTTCAGGCTGAGCTCCAGCGTTCCTGCTTCCGTTTCGAGGATCTCGATGTACTGCAGATTCTCGAACTCCCTGAGTTCATCTTGGAGAGCGGCAGGGGCGACAGTGCTGTGGTCACGCCCAAGGCGAGTGATGACTTGGCTGATGGCGTCGAGCTCGATGGCGTTCAGGCCTGCGCGATGAGCGTGGGCCAGAGCAGAGTCTTCGAACGGAACGCCTGCCGCGATTGCAGGGAAAGCTCCATCAGCGCGCATGGTCCACCTCCTGCAGTTCTTCGATGTCGTAGCTACCGCAAACGGGGCAGGTGAGGACCTCGATCTCGCCTTCAGGGCTGGTTTCGGCCGGAACGAACTGGCGTACGTTCTGCAGCGGATGGTGAGTCCCGCAGTTGCGGCACCAATGGGTGATGGGGGAGTGCTGACTGGACGTCATGCGAATGCTCCTTGCAGCTCATGCGCACTGAGATTGGCGAATCGCGTCTGCTGGGGGATGAAGGCGGTGCGGACGGTTCCGGTCGGACCGTTACGGTTCTTTCCGACGATCAGCTCTGCAATGCCTTTGGCCTCGGTATCGGGGTTGTACACCTCGTCCCGATACACGAAGAGGATCAGGTCGGCGTCCTGCTCGATGGCGCCGCTGTCCCTGAGGTCCGCGCAGATGGGGCGTTTGTTCGGACGGCGTTCGAGATCTCGGTTCAGCTGGGAAAGGGCTATAACCGGGCAATCCATCTCCTTCGCCAAGGCCTTCAGCGAGCGCGAGATCTCGCTGATCTCGTTGGCTCTGTTCTCTTGGCCGGGGCTGCGCATGAGCTGCAGGTAGTCGGCCATGATCAATGACGGTTTTCCGTAGCGACGAGCAGCTCGGCGCGCCTTGGCTCGAAGCTGCATCGGCGTGAGGTTGCCGGTATCGTCCATGACCAGCCGTGTTCCATACCCGTCCATGCGTGCCACGGCGCCGGTCAGTTTTTGCCAGTCCTCTTCCTCGAGTCTGCCCTTCAGCAGCCTTGAGAGATCAATACGTCCAAGAATGGCGAGCAGCCGATACACCAGGGCCTGGGCTGGCATCTCCATGCTGTACACCTGGACCGTCTGATCCGGGCGCGACTTCAGCGCAGCGTCGACGATGCTCAAGCAGAACGAGGTTTTGCCCATCGAGGGGCGGGCGCCGACTATGACCAGGTCGGCAGGCTGGAGTCCCGAGGTCAGCTCATCGAGATCGTCCAGGCCAGTTGAGACCCCGGTCACCGTGACGTTGCCGTTGAAGTTCTGATCGATCTGGTCGACGACCTTGATCATTGTGTCGCGGACGTTCACGAACTCGGAGGTCGACCGGCCTTCACCCAGCGCGAACAGCTGCTGCTCGATCGACTCCTGGACCTCGTTGGCATCAGCCTGTTGGTCAGTAGCGGCGCGCGAGCAGTGGTAGCCCAGGGTCATCAGCTGACGAAGGTGCGACCGGTTGCCCACGATGGCAGCGTAGTGCTGGATATTCGCAACCGACGGAGTGTTCATGGCCAGCTCAGCCAAATAGGCCAGGCCGCCTACTTCCTCATGAGCCTCCAGCGCTTCACCGATAGTGACGATGTCGAAGGGGCTGTTCTTCGAAGCAAGGTCACTGATCGCTTTGAAAATCAGCTTGTGCTCACGACGGTAGAAGTCCTCCTCCTGCAGCTGATCGCCGACCAGGTCCCATGCCTCGTTGTCGAGCATCAGCCCGCCAAGGACACCCTGCTCAGCTTCAATCGAATGAGGAGGGGAGAGGTCCAGGTGGTTCATCTGGCACCCCCGTGCGCAAGCGCTGCCTGACGGTCCCGGCCAACGCCGCGATGCAGCTGAGCTTTCTTGCCTGCCTCCCAGCCAGCGTGCAACGAGCTGCGATCATGGCCCTTGGCCGGCGTCGAGCTGATGTTGGTGTGCTGGAGGTTCGGGTGGTGCAAGCTCAGATAGGCACTGATCTCCGCGCGAGTCTCGGGGTTCATACCCGTGGCGAACTGGTCAACCTTCTGGGCCACGGCACGAATCCAGCCCTCCGCGAATAGCTGGCCGCGGCGACGCTTGGTCTTCAGCTGACAACGAGTTAGCTCGGCGACGTGCTCGCGGCGAGCCTTCTGCAGCTGGTTGAGCAGGCTGCTGTAGGTATACGCAGCCAGGTCGGGGCCGACACCCTTGCCCAGAAACTTGAAGCAATAGCCGTGACCGTGGCGGTAGTAAGAGAGGTGACTGCAGTCGAAGGCTTCCGCGCAGGCCAAGGCCAGCGAGTGATGCCAGTCTGCAGGAGAGCGGCGGGTGTGGGTCGGGACGCTGGCTTCGTCAACCAGGCTTGCGCGGATATCCTCATGCTCCAAGTTGTACTGGGACATGAGCGCGCGCGCCTGACGGAGCGCAGTTTCGACTTCATTCGGTGTGGCACCATTAGCGTTGGCCAGAGCCATCAGCTTGGCCACCTTGTCCAGGACTTTCTGCTTGTCCATCAGGCCTGGCCCTCGCTCAAGGTGCTGAGAGGCTCGCGAGGCTCGTATTGCAGCTCCCACGTCGGATGGAACGGCATGGTGTGCTTGAGGCCATCCAACTGCACGTTCAGTCGGCAATCCTTGGCGCTGCGGATGGTGCCGAACTCCTTCTTCCCGCACCCGGTGTAGAGCACTCGCATCCCGCGCTTGGCCGGAACGCCGCACCACTTACGAGTTCTTTCCATATGCCCGGCCATCACACACCTCCCGAAGCCAGCACTGCGGCGTTGGTCAGCGCGCGGAAGCTCTCAATTACGCCTTCACGCAACTCCTGCTCGGCGTGAATTGCGTTACTGCGATTTTCGCTCCCGCCCTTCTCCGCAAACTCCTGCATTGCGTAGCGGAATTTGGTTATCAGGCTTCCGATATGTTCCAAGCCCCTCGAATAAGCCTGTCCCTGACGGGCCTCACACGCGATCAAGTCCGCTTCGCACTGGGCAGCAGGGCGGTCTGCCTGAGAGGGAACGTTGCTGCGCTCCACCCGGGTGTTCCAGGTACGACGAGCTTCTGCAGCGTCGACCTCTACCTCAGTCGCCAGACCGCACCAGGTGCATTCCACGCGGTGGCCACATTCACTGTCAGTTTGCTCAGCCAAGCATCCGCAGCAGGGGCAGCTGAGCAGTGGGCCGAACTGGAGGGAGTGCTCGGCGCGAGCATGGTCCATGGTCTTGAGGACCGCGCCCAGGGCGCCCTGGCTGCCAGACAGCGCCGGCGAGTGCACTTCTTTGGTGGAAAGAGAAAGCTCCAGGCACCCCTTCTCGGAGACCTGGAAGTTGCTGCTGTGAAGTGCAAAGCCGACTCCGTTGATGGAGACGTTCAGGGGGAGATCGGCTGCAGTCGCATCTTGGCGCTGTATAGTCGCTAGGCGTCCCTGCAGCATTGCCAGCGTGACTGGCTTCTTGGCATCACCGTTCATGCCTGCCCCTCCTGCGCCGCCGTCGAGGACGGCGGCGGAGTGAAGCTGTTCAGCGCTTTGCGCCAAAGCTCGATTACTTCCATCTCCTGGTTGGTCAAAGCAGCTTGGCTGACCTGGTCAGCCACCCGCTGTTTCATCGCAGCCAGGCGCTCTTCGACTTCGGAACCGTCGTCGTAGCTGATCTCTTCCTGAATTGCGGTGATCAGTTCGGACCGTAGATAGGTGATCTGGAAGAAAAGGTCGGAGTAATTTCGTTCGCGCTTGGTGCCGAAGTGCACCCCAGAAGTGCCCAGGTCTGGCCCGTGTTTTTGGCAGAACTGAATGGGGGAGTAGAAGGTATGGAGAACGCGCGCCCGGTTGTAAATCAGGGCGGTTTTCACGATCTCCAGCAGGTCCTCATTGGCATTCGGAGCTGCTGGAAGGGGATATTCAGCAACAACCAGTTGCTTGGCGCGCTTGTCGCGAGCCTCCCGGCGCCGTTGCGCTTCCTTCTCGGTACGTTGGCGCTTTTCTTTGGCATGCACGACGTTGTTGCCGACCGAGTCGATCAGATGCGCGGCATCAAGCAGGAGCTGCCGTTGGTCTGCTGTCAGGTGCTCCCCGAGTCGCCCCAATAGGCCGGATCTCGTAGTCCAGCGTTGGCCGATCTTGCGAAGCTCACCAGAAACAGAGGTCAGCTTTGTCTGGACGCTACGGAGGTCCTTGGCGCTATACAGCTCGCCTAGCTTCAGCACCACTTCAGGGGTGATCCCGCTGGCATGGGTGATATCGATAGGTTTCTTGGCCATCTCAGCGGACTCCCCTGACGATCTGGGCGACCTTCTCCTCGGTCATCGCCTCGAAGCGGTCGCGCCACTCTGGGAAAACCTCGATTGCGAGGCTGCGGATGATGCTCAGAGCGGATGGCGCCTGGCGGTTGGAGGGTTGGCGGTATTCGAGGCGATGGGCAGGAATGCCCTGAGAGGCGGCGTTCTTGAAAACGACTGCCTGGGGGATGGTGGTCTCCAGCACGGAGACATCGGCATTGCCGTCGAAGACTTCCCGGACGGTTTTGTGGATCTCGCGGGCGTCTGCCGTCTGATCAAGGCCGTTGATAATGATGCGTATGTGGGGGATGTTCAGCCCCAGGCGGCTGTAAGTATGAAGTCCCGCCATCATGTGCATGGTGCCGCGATTGAATTCGCGGGCTGCCAGCATGTTCGGTGGCAGGGGGGAGAGGGCGACATCGGAAGCAAGCACGACCATTTCCAGCATGGCCGAGCGCGCGCCCTGGGTGTCGAACAGCACCAAATCGTACTGGTCAGCGAAAGCTGGCATCAGATTGGCGAGTCGCAACCGTCCGTCGGGAGCCTGGAGTAGGAGGTTGTTCAGCTGGTTGTTGATGTCGTTCGAGACAATCACATCCAGGTTGGGGATGTTGGTGCGGGAAACAATCCGTTCGGGATCGGTGATATTGAAGGCTAGGAGGTCGTAAAGGCCGCCGGGAGCTTCATGTGCCAGGGGGTAGTAAGAAGAGCCGGAGGGTTGGACCGGATCGAGGTCGATCAGGAGGGTGCGCAGTCCAGCGTCTGCGACAAAAGCGCCCAGGTTGGTCGAGCTGGTGGTTTTGCCGGTGCCGCCTTTGGTGGAAATAATCCCTGCTTTTTTCATTACAAATGCCTCTAATGTGGGTTGCATTAGAGGCTGCGTGCCTAGAGCTCTGGGCATTCACAGGGCCGGAGAACCCCTTCCTAGACGCTCCTAGTCCAATTGTCTTTTAACCAATTGGTCGTAGGTTCGAATCCTACACGACCCACCA
>NZ_JBTVPY010000037.1:0-33028 GCF_054720805.1 Pseudomonas sp. MT3 | reverse complement strand
TCCTTGCCGTGATGAAGTGATGGGCCCCGGGGTCACATGACACCGTGGGTAACCAAGCCTCTAACAAGTTGCATGCCAGAAAGATCGAAAGCGCTTGAACACTAGCTATCCAGAGTTATCACAAACAATATCTTCAGGTTTTCCGCCTTAAAATCTTAACTTTCTAGCAATAACTTGCCGACAGCTGTGCAACTTTTTGCCATACCCCCGAGAGACCCCGAAAACACTGATCGGCGACCTGATAAGACACCCAACCGGCTGGCAGAAAGTTGCACAGAACAACCCACATGATTCTCTTCAGAAGACGAGCAGAAGAATTATTACAACCGCCCTGATCCATACATTCTCAAGAAGGCAAATCATGAAGTCAGGGCTGGCTCAGACCATCAAAAATCATCTGAAGACCGCTGAAAGCACCATTCTAGAGCCATCACTAAAATACTGGCACTTTGCCAAAGCACTCACAGTCATTATGTGAAGCACCGCAGGACTACAGATAAAATAGCAAATATCTTACACGCCATCATGTGCAAAAAACTGCACTATGCGCACCGCAGTAGCTCTCCATCAGAGAACGATGGACCATCCGAAACTGCTCCTTTTCCGTATCGCAAATCGGAAACTTCCTATATCCAGAGTTCTGCCGCATCAGGGACGATCGCAGAGATGAGCCATTCCAAGAAACTCGTATCGCATTATCTCGAGCTGGCCGCTACTCCAATATCGGCAGGAGATTTCGCGGGCGAGGACGTACGCTACTCGCCCGAATACGAGAGTCTGGAGACGGAGCTCGCGAAGACCTCGTCTCTGCATGGCAACGGTCTGGTGGACTGGCAGAAGGTCATCGATGTCAGCGAGGGCATTCTCCGTACCCAGTCCAAGGATCTGCGCATCGCCGCCTGGATGACCTGGGCCCTGCAGCAACGCGAATCCTTCGCTGGCCTGCAGGCTGGCCTGGCCACGCTTCTGCAGCTATGCGAGAAGCACTGGGACGAGGTGCACCCACGCAAGGACAGGACCCGCGCCGCCGCTATCGGCTGGCTGATTCCACGACTGGAGCCACTGTTCAACGAGAGTCTGGCGATCAAGGAACAATTGCAGCTGTTCCGCCAGTTGGCGGAACAGCTGCGGAGCCTGGACGAATGCCTGACGGCACGCCTGAACAGCGAAGCGCCGCTGATGCTGCCACTATGCCGGCGAGTGGACGAGATGATCCAGCGCGCTTCCCAGGGCCAGCCCGAGCCGGGCTCGGTGGGAGCAGTGGTCGCCCAGGTCAAGCAAGCGGCCACCAACCTCCTCGCCCCGGTGAGCGCCATCGAGAACGAGAAGGACGCACACAAGGCGCTGCGTATCCAGCAGGACAACGCCCGCCCCCTGTGCAGTTGGTGGCTGCGCCAGAAGGCCACCGACCTGCGCGCCCTACGCCTGAACCGAACATTGCTCTGGCTGCCGATTGACAGCCTTCCCGAGCGCAACGCCGAGCAGACCACCGCGTTGCGCAGCCTGCCCCCCGACAAGCTGCGCTCCTACAGCGAACGCTTCGAGCAGGGCCACTACGCCGACCTGCTGGTCGATCTGGAAACCAGCCTGGCGCGCGCGCCCTTCTGGTTCGACGGCCAGCGCCTGGCCTGGGAATGCCTGCAGGCGCTCGATGCCGAGGCGGCGATGCGCGAGGTGGAGATCCAGTTCGCGCTGTTTCTGCAGCGATTGCCCGGTGTCGTCGAGCTGAAGTTCTTCGACGGCAACCCCTTCGCCGAGCCGGCCACTCGCGCCTGGATCAGCTCCCATGTGATGCCGCACCTGCAGACCCCCTCCGCGCCACGCGAAGTCGCCACCACCACGGAGTCGTCCGCCTGGGAACTGGCCCTGGAAGAGGCTGTGCCGCTACTGCGCAGGGAAGGGCTCAAAAGCGCCGTGCAACGCCTCAAGCAAGGCCTGCAGGGCGCCCAGGGCGGCCGTGAACGTTTCTTCTGGCAGTTGAGCATGGCGCGCCTGTGCCAGCAGGCGAAGAAGTACGAGCTGGCCAAGACCCAGCTGGAGGCCCTCGACGAACAACTGCAGGAATCCGCCCTGCACCAATGGGAACCCGATCTCGCCCTCGAGGTGCTGCACCTGCTGCACACCTGCTGCGAGTTGCTGCCGCAGAACCACAGCGTTCGCGAACGCAAGGACGAGGTCTATCGCAGGCTGTGCCACCTCGATCTCGAAGTGGTGCTCGACTAGGCCCTAGGGCCGCTAACGCAAAGGAGAAAAGTCCATGGCCAAAGAAGGCTCGGTCGCCCCCAAGGAACGCGTCAACATCACTTTCAAGCCCGCCACCGGCAACGCTCAGGAAGAGCTCGAGCTCCCCCTGAAGCTGCTGGTTCTCGGCGACTTCACTCAGCGCGCCGACGACCGCAAGGTCGAGGATCGCAAGCCGATCGGCATCGACAAGAACAACTTCGACGAAGTGCTGGCCAAGCAGGAACTGAGCCTGACCCTCAACGTCCCCAACCGTCTGCAGGACGAAGCCGCCGGCGAAGAGCTGGGTGTAGCCCTGAAGGTCAACTCGATGAAGGACTTCAACCCGGCGAGCCTGGTGGAACAGGTACCGGAGCTGAAGAAACTGATGGAGCTACGCGACGCCCTGGTCGCCCTCAAGGGCCCGCTGGGCAATGCGCCGGCCTTCCGCAAGGCCATCGAAAGCGTGCTCGCCGACGACGATTCGCGCGACCGCGTACTGGGTGAGCTGGGCCTCACCGATAAGCAGGACGCCTGAGCCAGCAACTGAAAAGGAAGCCAACACATGAGCACTAGCGCAGTACAGGAAACCACCGGGGCCGGCGTCGAGTACGGCATTCTCGACCGCATCATCGCCGAGACCAGCCTGACCCCCGACGACGAAGCCTATGGCATCGCCAAGCGCGGCGTATCGGCCTTCATCGAAGAACTGCTGAAGCCGCAGAACCAGGGCGAGCAGGTCAAGAAGGCGCTGGTCGACCGCATGATCGCGGAGATCGACGCCAAGCTCAGCCAGCAGATGGACGAGATCCTCCACCACGCCGAGTTCCAGGCCCTGGAATCCTCCTGGCGCGGCCTCAAGCTGCTGATCGACCGCACCAACTTCCGCGAGAACATCAAGGTCGAGATCCTCAACGTCTCCAAGCAGGACCTGCTGGACGACTTCGAGGACTCCCCGGAAGTGGTCCAGTCCGGCCTCTACAAGCACATCTACACCGCCGAGTACGGCCAGTTCGGTGGCCAGCCGGTCGGCGCCATCGTCGCCAACTACTACTTCTCGCCGAGCGCTCCTGACGTCAAGACCATGCAGTACGTGGCCAGCGTCTCGAGCATGTCCCACGCGCCGTTCATCTCCGCCGCCGGTCCGAAGTTCTTCGGCCTGGACAGCTTCACCGGCCTGCCGGACCTGAAGGACCTGAAGGACCATTTCGAAGGCCCGCAATTCGCCAAGTGGCAGAGCTTCCGCGAACAGGAGGACTCCCGCTACGTCGGCCTGACCGTGCCGCGCTTCCTGCTGCGCAACCCGTACGATCCGGAAGACAACCCGGTGAAGACCTTCGTCTACAAGGAGAACGTCGCCAACGACCACGAGCACTACCTGTGGGGCAACACGGCGTTCACCTTCGCCAGCAAGCTGACCGACTCCTTCGCCAAGTTCCGCTGGTGTCCGAACATCATCGGCCCGCAGAGCGGTGGCGCGGTGGAAGACCTGCCGTTGCACCACTTCGAAAGCATGGGTGAGATCGAGACCAAGATCCCCACCGAGGTGCTGGTCTCCGACCGCCGCGAGTACGAGCTGGCCGAGGAAGGCTTCATCTCCCTGACCATGCGCAAGGGCAGCGACAACGCCGCGTTCTTCTCCGCCAACTCGGTGCAGAAGCCGAAATTCTTCGGCATCAGCGAGGAAGGCAAGACCGCGGAGCTGAACTACAAGCTCGGCACCCAGCTGCCTTACCTGTTCATCGTCAACCGCCTGGCCCACTACCTGAAGGTGCTGCAGCGCGAGCAGATCGGCGCGTGGAAAGAGCGTACCGATCTGGAGCTTGAGCTGAACAAGTGGATCCGCCAGTACGTGGCCGACCAGGAGAACCCCAGCGCCGAAGTCCGCAGCCGCCGTCCGCTGCGCGCCGCCCAGGTGATCGTCAGTGACGTCGAGGGCGAACCGGGCTGGTACCGCGTCAGCCTGAGCGTGCGCCCGCACTTCAAGTACATGGGTGCGGACTTCACGCTGTCGCTGGTCGGCAAGCTCGACAAGGAATGAGCAGGAGCTGAGCGATGAAAGGATACGGCAGTCTGTTCGAGCGCCTGGGCGGCGAAGCCGCCGCGCGTTCCGGCTGGAGCCCGGAGGTGGCCGCCATGGCCTCGGTGGCTGCCCATCTGGCCAAGATGCTCAGCACCCGTGCGGGCAGCGTGCAGACGCTGCCCGACTACGGGCTGCCCGACCTGAACGACATGCGCCTGAGCCTGCACGATTCGCTGAACCAGGCGCGCACGGCCATCGAGCGCTTCATCGAAGCGTACGAGCCCCGCCTATCCGCGGTTCGCGTCATATCCCTGCCACGCGACCACGACCCGCTGAACCTGGCCTTCGCCATCGAAGGCCTGCTGGAGGTCGACGGTATCCGCCGCCAGGTCAGCTTCTCCGCCAGCCTGGATGGCAGCGGACAGGTCAAGGTCCAGTAAGGAGCACCCCATGTCAGGAAAACCCGCCGCCCGCCTCAGTGATCCGACGGCTTGCCCGCTGCCGGGGCACGGCACCAACCCGATCGCCGCCGGCTCGCCCGACGTGCTGTTCGAGGGCCTGCCCGCCGCGCGCCAGGGCGACCCATCCGCCTGTGGCGGCGCCATGGCGAGCAACGTGATCCCCAATGTGCTGATCAATGGCATGCCGGCGGCCACGGTCGGGACCGTCGGCCGCCATGGGAACGTGGTGGTGAGTGGATCGGGGACGGTGGTGATCGGGACGAGCCATGCGGCGGCGCCTTTCACTCCCCCTTCGCCATTGAGCCTCGGGGGATTCGATTGCCAGTGCCTGCTGCATGACGATTCCGGGCAAGGCCTCGCCAATCTGAGCTACCGCTTCTTGTCCTCCAACGGTAAGGAACAGATCGGGGTGACCTGTTCCCAGGGGAAAACAAGCCTGATCAGTACTGGCGAAAGCGCCGATACGCTGACTCTGTACGTCTGGGGAGAGTGAGCCTATGGAAACTCAGATCCCGTTGGGCGGCCGCCTGTACACCTTCGAAACCGACACGGCAACGCAAAGGACCGCGCTCAAGCTCAAGGCCGACTCGACACCGGCTCAGAGTAAACAGCCCAAGATGCAACCGATGCCATCGGTCTGGTTGGTCACCGCGTCCAGCGGCCTGCCGCTGTTCGCACTGACGCCAAATCCGGGTGATCAGAGCTTTCGCATTCTGACAGCCAGGCAACTGTACGCGACCCGGACACAGTGGTTTGAACCGCTCGCAGACAACTACCGCGCCCGAGTCTGGACCAACCCCGAGTCGACCACGCCAGGAACACCGACCTACCAGTCATACAAGCACTTTACCTGGCAGCAGATCATCGATTTCGCGGAGGTCGACCGCCCATCAATGAAGTACTACAGCGGACTTTCCGGGGACTGGAAGCAGGCTCCTGACGGCGGCGCAGGCTACCTGCTGGTGATGGTCGGAGGTGATCCGTACTGGACTGACGCCATCGGACAGATACCGTTCGCGGTCGACACCTACAAGATGTACTACGCGCGCCAGAGCAGCGCGGACGATGC
This sequence comes from Pseudomonas sp. MT3, assembly GCF_054720805.1. Lineage (NCBI taxonomy): Bacteria > Pseudomonadati > Pseudomonadota > Gammaproteobacteria > Pseudomonadales > Pseudomonadaceae > Pseudomonas > Pseudomonas sp. MT3. The sequence goes on along the minus strand of NZ_JBTVPY010000037.1, from coordinate 27,255 downwards.
CATTAGGGAAACCGTCAAGACCGGCATTTCCTGGGGAGATGGCACACTCTTCGGGTCGAGCGATCCCACCAACGAATATGACAATTACATGGTCCTCCGAGGGGCCTTGTGGGCGAAGGAAAACCACCGTCTGGCCAAGAGAGAATTGACCACCATGGGCGCGGATTACCCCCAGACCTACGAAGTGAATGAAGCCGTTTTCGCACCCACCGGGAATGCCCATCTGACCAGCCCCGTCGATGCGACATCGGTCAGCCTCTATGGAATCTGGAAGCAGACGAAATGAAGCGTTCCACCTTGCTCATCATCGCCCTTGCCTGCCATCTGCTGGCCTGCGTGCTGTTCCTGTTTGCCAACGATCTCGGCCTGTTTCTCTACAAGCAGCTGCAGGGTGCTGCTGACACCCGTGGATATGCCCCTGGAGCAGTTACCCGTCTGGCGCTGCTGCATGTCGTAGTTGCCAACCTGCTCATGGCACTCACCCCCAAGCGGGCGCTGAAGATTGGTATTGCCTTGCTGATGTGTGGCTCGCTGGCCTGGATGCTGCTACCGCATTACCCGCTTCGCGCATCGTTCTATTGCGGACTTCTCCTGGCTCTGAGCTTGGGCGCGATGATGGCGTCGAGCTGGATCGGGCAATGGCACCACAACAGCCGTAGCCCTGACTGAACTCTGCGAACCAAGCGCTAAGGATCGCCCCATGTCACACGCTCAAAACTACCAGAGCAAGCACAAGGCCATCGACGAGTTTGCCGAGCCGGGCTATGTCGACAAGGATGACACCAACACCTGGTGCCAGGTTCAGACGCACACCAGCCAAACCGCAATGAAGACAAGCCGGTGAAGTACGTCCAGCGGCTGTTCACCGCCCTGGGCATTCTTGCCCTTACCGCTCTTGCCGCGGCCTTTCTGGTAATGGACTTCTCCGCAGACACAGAGCATTCACTCAGTGCCTATCCCAATGCGCAATGGCGCGGCGGTCCGGATGGCGGCGCTTACTTCGAGATCACTCAGGAGCAGCTCCCATATTTTCACGTACAGATCCGCCATGAGAACGGCGACCTATGGAAGGAAGGCTGGTTCAGGCTCAATGCAGCAACCAAGGAGAAGGCGCTGAGCAGCATCATCGGCTATGACGGTGGCGGCGCACTTTCGCTGCATCAAAACGCCGAGCTTTTTCCTCAGAGACCTCTGCAGAAAGCCAGTGAGCTAGAAAAGCCATGAACGCTGCTGATGCTTGGACGATTGCTCGCGCCACGTGTCTAGCACGTCTGCTGCCGTCATTTCTCTTTTTGATGCTGTGTGGCTGCATTCCGCCCCCGCAATGCACCAGTGCCTGCAACGGCTCAGGCACCTGGCGGAAAAGTATGCCAGTGACGCGATGGATCTCTTGGAACGCGCCAAGACCGGCGCCTCGACTCTGTATTTCTATGAACGCTAAACGAACTGCCCTGCTGCTCCTCGCCATTGCGCTGCTGGGTGTCCTGCTGTTCACGCGGCTGGCCAGCAACGCTCTGATGCTGCTCATGGATCGAAATAACTTCATTCCCGCAGAAGCCTCGATCCTGACCCTCGCCCCCTACGTCATCAACGAGGGATCGAGCTCCTACTGGCTTTATGCCGAGGATGGCAGCAACTACTACCACTTCACCTACGAGCCCGGTCGGGAATACCTGGTCATGAGCAAAAGCCAGCACTGTCCTGCTTTCGAAAAGGAAGATGTCAGGACCTGGTGCCATGCCCAGATACACAGCGCCCCATGATCGGCCAACGGCAACTAAGCGCCCCCTCGACATAGGCCCTAGCAAGTGACCAGACGCAAAGAACGACCAGACACGCATTTCCCTTACCTGCCGGAAAACCCGGATATCACCAGGGGTGGGGAGCAGTTTCATGCCTATCCAGCCAAGAGTTTTCTGGGGGAGCAGGGTGTCTTCGCGTACTACGTGATCATGCTACTCGGGCATGAAGAATTATCTGCATTCTTAGCTCTCTTACAGTCACGCTTCTCGACCACCGAGCTACTCAATGAGTCAATAGTCGACAACGAATATCAGGAGTCACTGGCCCTTTCCTACCGCGAGGAGTTCGGTGGATATCTCGTAGAGGCAACCACCAACTCAATCTCCCTGCTTCGATCATTTGACACCCTGTTCACCGCCCCCCCGGCTCCATGGGTCGTATTCCCGTGCATGGATCCCATCGAGGCGAATCTGCCCAAGCAAGGTAACCTCGAATACTGGTGGGAGAACATCTGGGTTCCCTTCTGGACAAGCCGTTCAGAGAGCGAGAGAGAGCTGTTTCTCCAGACGGCCCCCGATGACTGGCGGGAGGTTCTCTAGTGAAGCTCTCTTACCCGTCTAACCGGGCCATCTACCCGACGAGCAACGGATATCAAGGTTGGGTAATCAATGAATGCCGTTGAGCTGCCACGCGGCTCTTGCCGACCTGAAGCCCTTCTCCTGGCTCTACTGCCCGTTGCCGTCCTGCTGGCGCTCTTCGCCTCGGTCCGGTCGATCATTACCCGCGAGCCCCAACTGTCGATCCAAAGCCCATCGGGAAGATTCCAGATGCAGAAGGTCTCACTGGGGCCGTTGAGCAATCTCGTCTACCTGCGCATCAGAGATAGCCAGGCCCCACATACCGTATTCAGAACCCCGCTCTTCGAGGACCGCTACACAGACATGCGGCCGCATGAAGACGACACCACTGTCGGCACCTACTGGATCGACTTCGACAAGCAGAAGCGGAGCTTCGAGATCGGTGTTCCCGAGTGGCGGGAAAACTGGCTGAACACCTTCATCAGCAACGCTCCGTACAGCATCAACGAGAACTGACCTCAACCAAGGAAGAGTCCGGCAGACCACCGGAGAGTCAAGGATCGACCATGTCATTCAACCACTACTACCAGAGCGAACTCACCGCCCTGCGCCAACTGGGACGCCGCTTCTCCGAGCGCAGCCCGGCGCTGGCGCCGTTCCTTGCGCAGGCGGGGCGCGACCCGGATGTCGAGCGCCTGCTCGAGGGCTTCGCCTTCCTCACCGGGCGCCTGCGGCAGAAGCTCGATGACGAACTGCCCGAGCTGACCCACTCGCTGATGCACCTGCTGTGGCCGAACTACATGCGGCCGCTGCCAGCGTTCAGCATTCTGCAGTTCGACCCGCAGGCCAACGCCGGCCCGGCTCTGCAGGTGCCGCGCGAGACGCCGGTGGAAAGCAAGCCGATCGACGACGTCAGCTGCCGCTTCCGCACCTGCTTCCCCACCGAAGTCACCGCGTTGCAAACCGCCGGCGTGAACTACTCGGTCAAGGGTGAAGGCGCGATCCTCAGCCTGCGCCTGGAAATGAGCTGCCCCGGCCACCTGGGCGAGCTGGACCTGCTGCGCCTGCGCCTGCACCTGGCGGGCGAGCGCTACATCAGCCAGATGCTCTACCTGTGCCTGCTGAACAACCTCGACAGCATCGAACTGGTGCCGCTCAACGAGCGTCAGCAACCTCTGCTCGACGCCCAGGATCGTCCCCTGACCTTGCGCCTGCCAGGCGAGCGCGTGCAGCCGGTGGGCTTCGCCGAAGACGAGGCGATGATTCCCTACCCGCTCAACACCTTCCGCGGCTATCGCTTCCTGCAGGAATACTTCGCCTTCCAGGACAAGTTCCTGTTCGTCGACCTGCTCGGCCTGGACCGCCTGAACGAGCTGACCGAAGCGCAGCTCAAGGAAACCCGTGGCCTGGAAATCCGCTTCGACATCCATCGCAGCGGCATCCAGCGCCTGCGTCCGACCCTGGACAACCTCAAGCTGCACTGCACGCCCATCGTCAACCTGTTCAAGCATGACGCGCTGCCGATTCGCCTGGACGGCAAGCAGGACGAATACCTGCTGCTGCCGGCCGAGTTCGATGCCCAGCACTGCGGCGTGTTCGCCGTGGAAAGCGTCACCGGCTGGAGCCCCGGCGGCATCGGCCACCAGGACTACGTGTTGTTCGAATCCTTCGAGCACGATGCCAGCTTCGACGTACCCACCGCTCGCCCGCACTACAGCGTGCGCCAGCGCACCTCGCTGCTGCACGAGGGCCTGGACACCTACCTGAGCTTCGGCATCCGCGACCACGAGTCCCACGAGACGCTTTCCATCGAGCTCACCTGCACCAACCAGAACCTGCCGCGCCGCCTGAAGCTGGGCGACATCTGCCTGCCCAGTGACCAGACGCCGGACTCGCTGCGCTTCCGCAACATCACGCCCGTCACGCCCAGCTATGCGCCACCGCTGAACCGCGACTTCCTCTGGAAGCTGATCAGCAACATGTCGCTGAACTACCTGTCGCTGGCCAACGTCGAGGCGCTCAAGGTGATCCTCGAAACCTATGACCTGCCGCGCTACTACGACCAGCACGCGGAGAAGGTCAGCAAGCGCCTGCTCGGCGGCCTCAAATCGATCAATCACCAGCACGTCGACCGCCTGCATCGGGGCTTGCCGGTGCGCGGGCTGCGCACCGAGTTGACGGTCGATCCCGAGGGCTACATCTGCGAGGGCGATTTGTTCGTCTTCGCCTCGGTCCTCAACGAATTCTTCGCGCTCTACGCCAGCCTCAACTCGTACCACGAGCTGAGGGTCAAAAGCACACAGGGAGAGGTGTACCAATGGACGCCGCGTATGGGACAGCAGCCCCTGCTCTGAGCAGGCTGCGCCGCGACATCCGCGAATACTCGTTGTTCCAGGCGGTGCAGCTGGTCATCGAGCGCCTGCGTGAGGCCGGCGCCGCGGAAGATGAAGAAGCACTCTACGACCGCCTCGAATTCCAGGCCAACCCGAGCCTGGGCTTCCCCGGCAGCGATATCCACAGTGTGCAGTTCTTCGAGGAGAACGGCGTGTTGCGCGCTCGCCTGCGCATCAATCTGATCGGCCTGTTCGGCTCGGGCTCGCCGCTACCGGCGTTCTACGGCGAACAGGCGCTGGGCGACAGCGAGGACGGCAACCCGACGCGGGACTTCCTCGACCTCTTCCATCACCGCCTGCAGCGCCTGCTGCTGCCGGTCTGGCAGAAGTACCGCTACCACGCGCGCTTCCGCAGCGGCGCCATCGACGCGCTGTCCGAGCGCCTGTTCGCCCTGATCGGCCTGGGTGGCGCGCAGCTGCGCCAGGCCGAGGAACTGAACTGGAAGCGCCTGCTGCCCTACCTCGGCCTGCTCAGCCTGCGCGCCCACTCGGCAGCCCTGATCGAAGCCGTACTGCGCTACTACTTCAAGCACGCCGACCTGTTCATCGAGCAATGCCTGGAGCGCCAGGTGGAAATCCTCGAAGAACAGCGCAACCGCCTGGGCCTGGCCAACAGTCGGCTCGGCGAGGACCTGGTGCTCGGCGAACAGGTGCGCGACCGCAGCGGCAAGTTCCGCGTGCACATCCGCGAGCTGGACTGGGAGCGCTTCCACGAATTCCTGCCCATCGGCACCGGCTACCAGCCGCTCTGTGCCCTGGTGCGCTTCACCCTGCGCGATCCCCTGGACTACGACCTGCGCCTGGAGTTGCGCCACGACGCCATTCGCGAACTGCGCATCGGCGCCGATAACCCCTGCCGCCTTGGCTGGACCAGTTGGCTCGGCCGCGAGCACGCCGACGGCATCGTCACCCTCGGCAGCCGCATTCATTAAGGAACGATGAATCCATGATCAACCTCGACCTGCAACAACTCGTCCAGGCGCTGGACGCCGAAACCCGCCGCGACCTGGAAGGCGCCGCCGAGCGCTGCGTTGCCCGTGGCGGCAGCAAGATCCTCGTCGAGGACTTCCTGCTGGCCCTGCTGGAGCGCCCGCAAGGCTTGCTGCAGCGCGCCCTGCAGGACGCCGACGTCGACGCCGGTGAGCTGGCCGCCGCCTTGGTGCCGCGCGCTGAAAGCAGCGCCTCGCGCAACCCGGTGTTCGCCGCCGAGCTGATGCAGTGGCTGCAGGACGCCCTGCTGGTCGCCAATCTGGAACTGCGCGAAAGCCAGATCGACCAGGCCGCGCTGATCCTCGCCCTGCTGCGCAACCCGATGCGCTATGCCGGCAGCCACTACCAGCCGCTGCTGGCACGCCTGAACGCGGACCGCCTGCGTGACTTCGCCCTGGCGCAGAAGCCCGAGGACGGCAACGCGCCGGCCAGCGGCAAGGGCGAGTCGATGCTCGAACGCTTCACCCACAACCTCACGCGCCAGGCCCGCGACGGCAAGCTCGATCCGGTGCTGTGCCGGGACAGCGCGATCCGCCAGATGATCGACATCCTCGCCCGCCGCCGGAAGAACAACCCGATCGTGGTCGGCGAGGCCGGGGTCGGCAAGACGGCGGTGGTCGAAGGGCTCGCTGCACGCATCGCCACTGGCGAAGTACCGAATGCCTTGCAGGGCGTCGAGCTGCTGTCGTTGGACATGGGCCTGCTGCAGGCCGGCGCCAGCGTGAAAGGCGAATTCGAGCGCCGCCTCAAGGGCGTGATCGAGGAAGTGAAGGCGTCCGCCAAACCGATCATCCTGTTCATCGACGAAGCCCACACGCTGATCGGAGCAGGCGCCCAGGCCGGTGGCTCGGATGCCGCCAACCTGCTCAAACCCGCGCTGGCGCGCGGCGAACTGCGCACCATCGCCGCCACCACCTGGGCGGAGTACAAGAAGTACTTCGAGAAGGACCCGGCGCTGGCCCGGCGCTTCCAGCCGGTGCAACTGCACGAGCCCACGGTCGGTGAGGCAGTCACCATCCTGCGCGGGCTGGCGAAGGTCTATGAGGCCAGCCACGGCATCTACCTGCGCGACGACGCGGTGGTCGCCGCCGCAGAACTGTCCGCCCGCTACCTCGCCGGCCGCCAATTGCCAGACAAAGCCGTCGACGTGCTCGATACCGCCTGCGCTCGCGTGCGCATCAGCCTGGCCGCCGCGCCGGAAAGCCTGGAGAAACTGCGCGGCGAACTGGCCGAAGGCGAGCGCCAGCGCCAGGCGCTGCGCCGCGACCAGGAAGCAGGGCTGAACATCGACCGGGAAGCACTGCAAGCACTGGAAGCCCGGCTCGAAGAAGCCGCCACCCAGGAGCTCGAATTGCAGCAGCGCTGGCAGCAGCAGCGCGACCTCGCCAGCGAACTGCTCGATCTGCGCCAGCAACTGGCTGCCGCCCGTGTCGACGCAGAGCGCCGGGAGCAAAGCGCTGAGCTCGAACAGCGCCTGCACGACGTGCATGCCTCGCTGCGCTATGCGCAGGAACAGGAACGCCTGGTCAGCTTCGAAGTCTGCCCACGACTGGTTTCCGAAGTGATCAGCCACTGGACCGGCGTACCGCTGTCGCAACTGGCCCGCGAGCACAATGCCAAGGTCGCCAGCTTCGCCACCGACCTGCGCCAGCGCGTACGCGGCCAGGAGCAGGCGGTACAGGCGCTGGACCGCGCCATGCGCGCCACCGCCGCCGGCCTGAACAAGCCCGATGCGCCGGTGGGCGTGTTCCTGCTGGTCGGCCCCAGCGGCGTCGGCAAGACCGAGACCGCCATCGCCCTGGCCGACCTGCTGTACGGCGGTGAGCGCTTCCTCACCACCATCAACATGTCCGAGTTCCAGGAGAAGCACACCGTCTCGCGCCTGATCGGCGCTCCTCCGGGCTACGTCGGCTACGGCGAGGGCGGCATGCTCACCGAGGCGGTGCGGCAGAAGCCCTACTCGGTGGTGCTGCTCGATGAGGTGGAGAAGGCCGACCCGGACGTGCTCAACCTCTTCTACCAGATCTTCGACAAGGGCATCGCCAACGATGGCGAAGGCCGCGAGATCGACTTCCGCAACACGCTGATCCTGATGACCTCCAACCTCGCCAGCGAGCGCATCGCCGCACTCTGCGCCGACGGCCAGCGCCCGGACGCCGAGGACCTGGAAGAAGCCATCCGGCCGGCGCTCAGCCGCCACTTCAAGCCAGCGCTGCTGGCGCGCATGCGCGTGGTGCCCTACTACCCGGTAAGCGGCGACGTGCTGCGTGAGCTGGTGCAGCTCAAGCTCGGCCGCCTGGGCGAGCGCATGCAGCGCCGTCAGCTCGGCTTCAGCCACTGCCAGGCACTGGTCGAACACCTGGCCGAACGCTGCACCCGGAGTGAGAGCGGCGCGCGGCTGATCGACCAGTTGATGAACGCCCACCTGTTGCCACAAATCGCCGACCGTCTGCTCGACGCCATGGCCGCCGGCGAGACCCTGCGCCAGGTTCACGCCACGCTGGACAGCGATGCTCGTCCGGTCTGCGAGTTCAGTTGAGGTGACCGACATGTTCCTGCGCATTCCCCAGCCGTTGAACTACGCCGAGACGCTCCTCGAGCAGTACGCCAACCTTGCGCGTGCCGCCGATGTCGATAGCCTGCTCGGCCAGTTCGTCGGTGCCGCCAGCGAACTGGCGGACTGCGAGCTGGTCCAGCTCTACCTGCTGGATGCCGGCCACAGCGCGCTCGGGCTGAACGCCGAATGCCTCGATGGCCTGCTGCAACCGCGCGAAGCCACCAGCCTGCCCGCCGACTACAAGGACGAGCAGCTGCTGCAGTACAGCCTGTGCCAGAACCGTGTGCTGAGCCTGGCCGAACTCAACGACAGCCTGCACGACACCAGCTTCCTGCCGGCCAGCGGCAAGCCCTGGCGCGCCCTGCTCTGCCTGCCGCTGCTCGACTCGCAACAGGCCGTCCAGGGCCTGCTGCTCTGCGCCAGCCATGCCACCGGCGACCTCGTCGGCTTCGCCCGCTCCCTTGGCCAGCTCGGTACCTTCGTCCACGCCCAGCTGCAGTTGCTGCTTCGCCTGCGCCGCCCACAGCGCGATAGCCAACCCGCGGCACCAGGCCCCTGCACCAGTGGCTACGGGATGATCGGCGAAAGCCCGGCGATGCGTCGCACCTACCAGTTGATCAGCAAGGTGCTGCACAGCCCCTACACCGTCCTGCTCACCGGCGAGACTGGCACCGGCAAGGAACTGGTCGCCCGAGCCATCCATGACTGCGGCGCACGCCGCACCGCCAACTTCGTGGTGCAGAACTGTTCCGCGCTGCCCGAGCACCTGCTGGAGAGCGAGCTGTTCGGCTACCGCAAGGGCGCCTTCACCGGCGCCGACCGCGACCGTCGCGGCCTGTTCGATGCCGCCGACGGCGGCACCCTGTTCCTCGACGAAATCGGCGACATGCCCCTGGCCCTGCAGGCCAAGCTGCTGCGTGTACTGCAGGAAGGCGAGATACGCCCGCTGGGCAGCAACGATACCCATCGCATCGACGTACGCATCGTCGCCGCGACCCACCGCGACCTGGAAGCAATGGTCAGCACCGGCGCCTTCCGCGAGGACCTCTACTACCGCCTGGCGCAGTTCCCCATCGAACTGCCGCCGCTGCGCCAGCGTGGCGAGGACATCCTCGAGCTGGCCCGCCACTTCGCGGGCAAGGCCTGCTCCTTCCTCCAGCGCGACCCTTGCAACTGGTCCGCCGCCGCGCTCGATCGCCTGGCCGGCTATGGCTTCCCCGGCAACGTCCGAGAACTCAAGGGCATGGTCGAGCGCGCGGTCCTGCTGTGCGAGACCGGCGAGCTGCTGCCCTCGCACTTCAACCTGCGCGACGTACCGCTGGAAAGCAGCGGCACCTCGAACCTGCGTGAACGCCTGGAGCAGGTCGAGCGTTCGATGCTGCTCGAATGCCTGCGCAAGAACGGCGGCAACCGCACCCTGGCCGCCCGCGAGCTGGGGCTGCCGCGCCGCACCCTGCTGTACCGCTTGGAGCGCCTGAACATCCACACCAACGAGACATGAGCGAACCCATCATGAATCGTCTACAGCCCCTTTCCCCCATCGATCACACCCCAACGGAGGTCGTCTGATGCCCCCACTTCGCTGGCGCGCCGCCCTGCTCGCCCTCGCCACCCTGCTCGCCCTCGGTGGTTGCAGCGGCAACTACAAGTTCAACGACAAGGACTACCGCCCGCTGGGCGAGCCACAGACGGTCAACCGCCGTAACTGAGCCAGGAGCACAAGACCATGGAACTGGTATTCGAAATGGTGAGCGCCCAGCAGTTCGTGCCCGGCCTGCTGACCAGCAAGACCTTCAAGGAGGCCGGTGGCGTGATCGGCCGCGCCGAGGACTGCGACTGGGTGATCCCCGATGCCCGCCGCCACCTGTCCAACCACCACGCACAGATCAGCTATCGCGAAGGCGGGTTCTACCTGACCGACAACAGCAGCAACGGCGTCCAGCTCAAGGCCAGCGGCGCGCGCCTGCAGAAGGGCCTGCCGCAGCGCATCGAGCATGGCGCGGTCTACTGCCTGGGTGACTTCGAGATCCGCGCGCGCCTGGTGCAGGACCCGGCCATCTTCGGTGAAGAAATCGGCCGCCCACGCGCCGCCGGCAGCATCATTCCCGACGACGCCTTCCTCGACCTCGATCCGCTGACCGCCATCGACCAGCAGGAGCGCATCTACGCCCAGAGCGAAGACTACGGGATGCTCGGTGCCCAGCACGCCGACATCCGCTACCAGGCCGACTACGCGCCCATCGACATGGAAAGCCTGCCGCTGCCGCAACTGGTGGAACCGCCAGCGCAGCTTGCCGACGCTCCTGCCGCCGAGGTGGAGCGCCAACCCGACGGCTTCTGGCAGCGCTTCGGCGAGCAACTGGGTGTGAACCTCGATGGCCTCGACCAGGACGCCCGCGAAGCCCTGGCGATCCAGGCTGCACGACTGCTGCGCCAGTGCGTCGGCGGCCTGCAGCAGAGCCTGCGCACCCGCACCGAGCTGAAGAACGAACTGCGCCTGGCGCTGACCAGCGTGCCAGGCCACAGCGGCAACCCGCTCAAATCCAGTGCCGACAGCCGCGAAGCGCTGAACGCGCTGCTGCTTGGCGCACGGCCCGGCCAGGCAAGTGCCGAGCAGTCCATCTCGCGCACCTTCCGTGACCTCCAGGCCCACCAGGTGGCGCTGCTCAGCGCCAGCCGCGCCGCAGTGCGCGGCACCCTCGAACACTTCGCTCCGGAGCAGCTGGCGTTGCGCTTCGAGCGCGACGGCCAGGTCTCCCGCCTCACCGGCGCAGCCGGCCGCTGGCGCGCCTACGGGCGCTACCACCACTCCCTGCGCCAGGACGATGAATGGGGCGAGCGCCTGCTCGCCCGCGATTTTGCCCAGGCCTACGAGGAACAGGTCCGGCTGATCGCCACCCTCAACAGCGAACCCCAAGGATGAACCGCATGTCAGCTCTCCGCTCCTTCGCCCTGCTCGCCCTGGTCCTGCTGACCAGCGCCTGCTCGGTGCTCTCGCCCTACTCGAAGATGACCAAGCTGGACCTGACCCTGAGCGCCAGCGACCAGTTGAACCCGGACCTCGACGGCCGTCCCTCGCCCATCGTGGTGCGCCTGATCGAACTGAAGAACCCGGTGGCCTTCGAGAACGCCGACTTCTTCAGCCTCTACGAGCGCTCGAAGGAATCCCTGGCGCCGGACCTGGTCGCCAGCGAAGAGATCGAACTGCGCCCCGGCGAGACCCGCGAGCTCAAGCTCACCGTCCAGGATGGCAGCCGCTACGTCGGCGTGCTGGCAGCCTACCGTGACCTGCCGGAAACCCGCTGGCGCTACGTGGTGGCCCTGACCCCGGTACAGCTCAACCGCACCGACCTGCGCCTGGACCAGACCGGCATCCAGACCCTCGCCGACGCCAGCCCGGCCAAGGGGGAATGAGATGATCGCGCACAAAGTCATCTGGCGTGAGGGCATGCTCCTGCGCCCGCAGCACTTTCAGCAGAACGACCGCTACCACGACCACCAGCTCAAGTCCCGTACCCGCCTGCTCGGCCGTTACGCCTGGGGCTTCTTCGGCCTGGAGATCGACAGCCAGTTCCTCGCCACCGGCAAGCTGGTGCTCAGCCGAGCCTCCGGCGTGCTGCCGGACGGCACCCTGTTCGACCTCGCCAGTCGCGATGAACCACTGGCCCTGGACATCCCGCCGAACACCAGCAACACCCCGGTCTACCTGGCCTTGCCGCTGGTCACCGGCAACCACATCGAGGCCCGCCGCCCCGAGCAGATCGACGTGCTGGCACGCTACACCACCCGCGACCAGGAAGTGGCCGACTCCAACGCCGGCGACAGCGCCAGCAGCCAGGTCACCTGCGGCCACGCCGACTTCCGCCTGTTGCTGGGCGAGCAACGCAACGATCAGGCCTACGTACGCCTGAAGGTCTGCGACGTACTCGATACCTCGCCGGACGGACGCATCACTCTCGACCCGGACTTCATTCCCAGCCACCTGCACTTCCACGAGAGCGGCTACCTGCTGTCGTGCCTGAAGGAAGTGATCAGCATGCTCGGCCACCGCGGCGACACCCTGGCCGAGCGCATTCGCTCCACCGGCAAGGTGGGCGGCGCCGAGGTCGGCGACTTCATGATGCTGCAGCTGATCAACCGTACCGAGCTGGTGCTGCGCCACAACTTGGACCTGGAGCAGGTACACCCCGAAGAGGTGTACCGCACGCTGCTGGCGATGCTCGGCGACCTGGCCACCTTCTCCAGCGAAACCAAGCGCCCGCGATTGGACGGCCGCTACCAGCACAGCGACCAGGGCGCCAGCTTCCGCAAGCTGATGGAAGCCATCCGCCAGGTGCTGTCGATGGTGCTCGAGCAGCACGCCATCGAGCTGGTCCTGCAGCAACGCCAGTACGGCATCCTGGTCTCGCCGCTGCACGATCACAAGCTGCTCGGCAACTCCTCCTTCGTGCTCGCCGCCAGCGCCCAGTGCGAGTCCGAGGAGCTGCGCCAGCGCCTGCCGGCGCACCTCAAGGCCGGTCCGGTGGAGCGCATCCGCCAGCTGGTCAACCTGCACCTGCCGGGTATCCGCGTGAAGCCATTGCCGGTGGCTCCACGGCAGATCCCGTTCCACGCCAACAAGACCTACTTCATCCTCGAACTCAACCCGGAAGAGCAGGCGCAACTGGAGCGATCCGGCGGCTTCGCCTTCCATGTGTCCGGCGAATTCGCCGGGCTCGAACTGAAGTTCTGGGCTATCAGGAACTGAGCGCATGATCAAGGAAATGGATTACCGGCAGGACGACAAGACCGTCCTGGTCGACCGCGAGGGCGACAGCCACTCGCGCAGCCCACTCACCGACTTCGCCGAGCCGCCGCGTTTCGAACAGTTGGAAGCACGGATGATCTACGCCGCGCGGCTGCGCCCGGAAGAAACCTTCAACATCAGTCTCAACCCGCTGGTGGCCGCCGCTGCCGAACTGCTCTCGGAAGTGGTGCGGCTCAAGCACTCCAACGGTGGCGAGGACCTGCACACGCTCAACCACCAGTTGAGCACCGGCATCAAGCAGTTCGAACTGCGCGCGCTGCACGAAGGCGCCGAGAACAGCCAGGTGATGGCGGCCCGCTACGTGCTCTGCACCGTGCTCGACGAAGCGGTGGTGACCACCGACTGGGGCAACGAAAGCGAGTGGTCGCAGATGAGCCTGCTCAGCAGCTTCCACAACGAGACCTTCGGCGGCGAGAAGTTCTTCCAGCTGCTGGAGCGCCTGTCGCGCAATCCGGTGAAGCACCTGCCGATGCTGGAGCTGATGTACCTGTGCCTGGCCCTGGGCTTCGAGGGCAAGTACCGCGTGTTGCCACGCGGCATGCTCGAGCTCGAAGCGGTGCGCGACAGTCTGTACCGGCAGATCCGCCAGTTGCGCGGCGACGTGCCCCGCGAGCTGTCGCCGCATTGGGAAGGCCTGCGTGACTCGCGCCGGCGCCTGGTGCGCATCGTGCCCTGGTGGCTGGTGGCGCTCTTCACCCTGGTCTGCCTGGTGGTGATGTATTCGGGCTTCGCCTGGGTACTCGATGACCAGCGCGAAAGCGTCCTGCAACCCTATCAGCAGCTCGACCCGGCGGCGGTCGAGCCCACGTCGTAACACAGGGATAGTGTGATGAAGAACTTCTTCAAGAAAGCCGGCGCCTTCCTGCGCCGGACCTGGGTCTGGAGCCTGCTGCTGGTGCTCCTGCTGGCTCTGCTGGTGTGGTTTGCCGGCCCTTTGCTGGCGGTGAACGAACACAAGTTCTGGGAGAGTGCCAGCGCCCGCCTGCTGAGCATCGCTGTACTCTTCCTCGGCTGGGGCCTGTTCATGGTCTTCGCCAGTTGGCGCGCCATGCGCCGCAAGAAGGCCGAGGAGGAAAGCGAGGACGGCCAGGAACGCCTGCGTCGCCAGGAGCTGATCAGCGACGAGCAGCAGGAACTGCGCTCACGCTTCCAGGACGCCCTGCGCATCCTCAAGACCTCCAGCCTGTATCGCGGGCGTGGCGAGCGCTGGCGCAACGAGCTGCCCTGGTACCTGATGCTCGGCCCGCAGGGCAGCGGCAAGACCAGCCTGCTGGACTTCTCCGGGCTGGAGTTCCCGATCAACAAGATCGAGCGCAAGCTGACCCGCGACACCAGCGGCACCCGTTACTGCGACTGGTACTTCGCCGAACACGGCGTGCTGGTCGACGCCACCGGCCGCTACCTGAGCCAGGGCGACGCCGAAGTCGACGCCAGCGGCTGGAGCACCCTGCTCGACCTGCTGCGCAAACGCCGCCGCGCCCGCCCGCTCAACGGCGTGGTGGTCAACATCCCGGTGGACCTGCTGCTGGCCGGCGACGAACAGGGCCTGGAAGCCCTCGGCCGGCAGATCCGCGCGCGCCTGCAGGACGTGCACCGCAATCTGCATATCGACCTGCCCATCTACCTGGTGCTGGGCAAGGCCGACAAACTGCTGGGCTTCGACGAATTCTTCGACCAGCTCTCCCGCGAGGAAAGCGACCAGGTGCTGGGCGTCAGCTTCCGCAAGGAGCAGAACGGCACCGACGCCGGCGTGCTGCGCCAGGAGTTCGAAGAACTGCTGCGCCGCCTGAACAGCCAGGTCATCCTGCGCATGCACCAGGAGCGCAACACCCAGCGCCGTGGTCGCATCCTCGACTTCCCGCACCAGTTGGCGCAGATCGGCGACCGCCTGAGCCTGCTGGTCGAGTTCGCCTTCACCGGCAACCGCTACCAGCGCGCCAGCCAGCTTCGCGGCTTCTACCTCACCAGTGCACCGCACCTGACCCAGCAGATGGATGCGGACACTGCCGCCATCGGCGCCAACCTGGGCATGGCCAGCGTCAAGCTGCCGACCCTGCGTCAGGGTCGCCCACGCTTCATCCATCACCTGTTCAGCCAGGTGATCTTCCCCGAGTCCGAACTGGCCGGCCTGGACAAGCGCGAGACCGCGCGCATCCACTGGGGCCAGCGCGCGGTCTACGCTGCCTCGCTGGCGCTGCTGGCGGTATTCGGCCTGGTCTGGACCAATGGCTTCTCGGCCAACAACGGCCGCCTGGACCAGGTCCGCGACCTCGGCCAGAAGCTCGCCCGCGAACATGCCGCACTCACCCCGCAGGACGACGCTCGCGCAACCCTCAAGGCGCTCGATACCAGCTACGCCGCCAGCCAGGTATTCCCGTCCAAGGGCGATGTTTCCTTCACTGAACGTGCCGGTCTCTACCAGGGCGAGGACAGCACCCCGACCCTGACCGCGGCTTACCAGCGCGAACTGCAGGCACAATTGCTGCCGCGCGTGGCGCGGACCCTCGAAGGCCAGATCCGCGCCAACCTGAATGACCGCGAGCGCCTGCTCGGCAGCCTGCGCGCCTATCTCATGCTGAACCTGCCCGAGCGCCGCGACGCTGACTTCCTCAAGGACTGGATCGGCGCCGACTGGTCCGTTCGCTACAGCGGTGACGCGGTGGTGCAGAACGGCCTGGGTACGCACTTCGCCCGCCTGCTCGAACAACCCTTCGTCTACCCGCTGAACGAACCACTGGTAGCCCAGGCACGCCAGGTACTGCGCAGCGAGTCCCTGGCCAGCGTGGTCTACCGCGTCCTGCGCGAGCAGGCCCGCAGCCTGCCCGAATACCGCTTCGACCAGCACCTGGGGCCGCAAGGCGCACTGTTCTCCGGCACCGACTACATCATCCCCGGCTTCTACACCCTGCGCGGCTACCAGCAATACTTCGTCGCCCAGGGCGCGCCGATGGTCCGCGAGATCCTGCGCGACAACTGGGTGCTGGGCGAAGGCAACAGCCTCAGCGGCCAGGACCTCAGCCGCCTGATGGTGGAGCTGCAGCAACTGTACTTCCGTGACTACGCCAACCTGTGGAGCGAAGCGGTCAACCGCGTCCAGCTGCAGCCGATCACCGAGTTCGACAAGGGTGCAGACGAAGTAGCCGGCCTCACCGCCGCCAACTCGCCGCTGCTGCAACTGCTGGTGGAAGTCCGCGAGAACACCCGCATTCCAGGCATCGCCGAAAGCACCGAGGCCGCCGGCGATCTCGCCAGTGCCGCTGCCGATGCCGGCGGCAAGATCGGCAAGGTGGGCAAGGTCGCGGCAGCCGCCGCCGAGCAGGCCCAGGACGCCCTCGCCAAGAGCCTCCCGGACACCGCCCGGCAAGCCATGCAGCGCCGCTTCGAACCACTGCACCGCCTACTCGACGACAACGGCGGCCCGGCGGCCGACCTCGCCCCGGTGATGCAGGCACTCAACGGCCTGCAGCTGCAACTGAGCAGCCTGGCCCGCGCCAGCCAGCCGGAACAGGTCGCCTTCGAACTGGCCCGTGGCCGCATGGGCGGCCAGGTCGATGCTCTGGCCACCCTGCGCAGCGCGGCCGTGCGCCTGCCGCAACCGGTGAGCGGCTGGTTCAACCTGCTGGCCGAGGACAGCTGGACCCTGGTGCTGGGCGACGCCTACCGCTACCTCAACCAGCGCTACCAGGCCGAGCTGTACAGCTTCTACTTCAAGGCCATCAATCAGCGCTATCCGTTCAACGCCAAGAGCAACAGCGACGTTGCCATCGCCGACTTCCGCGAGTTCTTCAAGGCCCAGGGCATCGCCGATCGCTTCTTCGACAGCTATCTGAAATCGTTCGTCAGTGGCGATCCGGGTAACTACCGTCTGCGCAGCGTCGACGGCCACAGCCTGCCGATGTCACGCGCCTTCCTCGACCAGATGGGCTACGCCCAGGCGATTCGCCGCAGCTTCTTCGCCGACAACCCGGCCGAGCCGCAGGTGCAGTTCAAGCTGGAGCCCTACTCCATCGACTCCAGCCTGAGCCGCGCCGACTTCCGCTTCGGCGACCAGCAACTGGAGTACCGTCATGGCCCGATCGTGCCAGTCGCCTTCCGCTGGCCGACCGACGCCGACGACGGACGCACCAGCCTGGTCCTGGAAGAACTCGGCGGTCGCCGCGTCAGCCTGGAGAAGAATACCGGCCCCTGGTCGCTGTTCCGCCTCTTCGACCAGATGCAGAGCGAGTACCTGCGCGGGCGTGACGTGCTGATGCTCAAGGCCGATCTCGGCGGTCTTCGCGCCAACTACCTGGTGCTGGCCCAGCGTTCGCCGAACCCGTTCGACCTCGGCAACCTGCGCAGCTTCCGGCTGCCGGTCTCGCTCTGATGCAAGTCGCGACACGCTGGCGCAGCCAGGCGCGCACGGACGCGGGCAAGGTCCGTGCGCGCAACGAGGACGCCTTCCTCGACTGTCCGGAGCTCGGTCTCTGGGCAGTCGCCGACGGCATGGGCGGCCACGCCCGTGGCGATCGCGCCAGCCGCATGATTGTCGATGCCCTTGCACGTATCCCGTCTGACGCGGAGCACGACAGCCGCGAGCAGCAGGTCCGCCAGCAATTGCACTGGCTCAACCGGCGCTTCGTCATGGAGCTGACCCAAGCCGCCGACCAGCCACCGCAGGTCATGGGTAGCACCGTCGTGGCACTGCTTCTGCAATCGCACCGCGCGACCTGCGTCTGGGCCGGCGACAGCCGCTGCTACCTGTGGCGCGATGGCCGTCTGTACCAGCTCACCCGCGACCACTCGCTGCAACAGCAACTGATGGAAGAACAGGGGCTGAGCGCCGAGCAGGCCCGGCGCCACCCTTCGGCCCATGCGCTCACCCGCGCAGTAGGCGTCGGCGACAAGTTTGCCCTCGACACCCTGGAACTGACCGTCCACCCCGGCGATACCTTCCTGCTCTGCAGCGATGGCCTCTACAACGGCCACAGCGAGCAATCACTCTGCGCCGCGCTGGGCCACAGCTCCATCGAGCACGCGCTGGAACAACTGTTCAGCCACGCCCTGGAAGGCTCGGCGCGAGACAACCTGACTGCCGTGGTGATACGCCGATGACAGCCGAAAGCCTCGTATCCACGCTCAGCGGCCAGCCCACCGGAGCCGACAACTGCACCTACTTCGCCTTCGTCGGAGAGCCCACCGCGCCACCGGCGCCAGCGAAGAGCGAAATGGCCGAGATGCCGCCGTTGCCCGAGATCCTTGCCGGCCGCTTCCAGCTGGAGCGCCTGCTCGGCGTGGGCGGTATGGGCGCCGTCTACCGCGCGCGCGACCTGCTGCGCGAGCAATTCGGTGATCCGGACCCATACGTCGCGGTGAAGCTGCTCAATGAGGAGTTCGCCGAATACCCCGACGCCAGCACCCTGCTCTACAGCGAGTTCGCCCTCACCATGCGCCTGCGCCACCCGCATATCGTGCGGCTGCACAGCTTCGAGGTGGACAGCATCTGTCGCCGGGCC
Organism: Pseudomonas sp. MT3; assembly: GCF_054720805.1. Taxonomy (NCBI): domain Bacteria; kingdom Pseudomonadati; phylum Pseudomonadota; class Gammaproteobacteria; order Pseudomonadales; family Pseudomonadaceae; genus Pseudomonas; species Pseudomonas sp. MT3. Next base: position 8,692 of record NZ_JBTVPY010000037.1, on the reverse strand, counting down.
TTCATCACCCTGGAGCTGATGCGCGGCCTGACCCTCGACCAGTTGCTCTGCGAACGCCCCAAAGGCCTGCCCTGGGACGAATGCCGCGGCATCGCCCTCAGCCTGCTCGACGCCCTGGCCTACTCCCACGACTGCGGCGTGCTGCACGGCGACCTGAAGCCCAGCAATGTGATGCTCGCCGAAGATGGCGCACGGCTCTTCGATTACGGTCTCGGCCAGCCACGGGAGGGCCTTCTGGATGGCCTTCCACGGCTCGCACGCGTGCGCTTCAACGCCTGGACGCCACGCTATGCGGCCCTGGAGCTCCTCGATGGCGCACCGATCTCGCCCGCCAGCGATCTCTTCGCCGCCGCCTGCGTCCTGCACGAGTTGCTGACCGGTGAACACCCCTACCGCCGACTCGACGCCCGCGAGGCCAGTGCCCAGCAACTGGACCGTCAACTCAAATCGCCATCCCCGCTGGAGTCCCGCGCCTGGCAGGCCCTGCGCACCGCGCTGGCGCTGAATGAAAACGAGCGACGCATCAGCGTCCGCGAACTGCGCGAGGCTTTCATCGCGCAACCCAAGGCAAAGCGCCGCTGGTTCCAACGGCGCAACGGATGATCTTCGGACAGGGAGCCGGAACATGTTCACCCCCGCCAACCAGACCCACTTCAGCCTCAGCATCGAAGGGGGCGACAGCGACCTGCAGGTCCTCGAGTTCCGTGGCAGCGAAGGCATCAGCCGGCCCTACCGGTTCGAGGTCGAGCTGGTCAGCGAGCGCTTCGACCTGAAGCTCGACGAGCTGCTGCACAAGCGCGCCTTCCTGGCCTTCGCCCCTGGCGGCGCCGGTATCCACGGGCAGATCCACCGCGTGGCCCAGGGCGATGCCGGTAAGCGTCTGTGCCGCTACCACGTGGTGCTGGTGCCGCAACTGGCCTACCTCGCCCACCGCACCAACCAGCGCATCTTCCAACAGCTGACGGTGCCCGAGATCATCGCCAGCATGCTCGAGGAGCACGGCATCCAGGCCGACGCTTACCAGTTCAGCCTCGGCCCCACCGTCTACCCCAAGCGCGACTACTGCACCCAGTACGACGAGTCCGACCTGCACTTCATCCAGCGCCTGTGCGAAGAGGAAGGCATCCACTACCACTTCCGCCACGGCAGCGACGGTCACCGTCTGGTGTTCGGCGACGACCAGACCGCTTTCCCGCGCCTGGGCCGGCCCACGCCCTACATCCCCGACACCGGCATGGTCGCCGACCTGCCGGTGATCAAGCGCTTCAACCTCGGCCTGGAAGCGCGCACCAGCCGCGTCACCCGCCGCGACTACGACTTCCAGAAGCCGCGCCTGCTGATGGAAGCGGCCTTCAAACCGCAAGCCGCGACCGCCGAACCGGACCTGGAAGACTACGACTACCCCGGCCGCTTCACCGACCGCGAGCGCGGAAAGCACCTCAGCCAGCGCGCCCTGGAACGCCACCGTGCCGACTACCGCACCGCCCGTGGCGAGGGCGATCAGCCGAAGCTCGTCAGCGGCCACTTCCTCGAACTCTCCGAGCACCCGCGCAGTGACTGGAACGACCTCTGGCTGCTCACCGAGATTCACCACGAAGGCAAGCAGCCCCAGGTGCTGGAAGAGTCCGTCACCAGCGATGTCACCGACGACAAGGACGATTTCCACCAGGGCTATCGCAACCGCTTCGTCGCCACCCCCTGGGACGTGCCCTACCGCCCCGCGCTGGAGCATCCCAAACCCAAGGTGCTGGGCAGCCAGAGCGCCGTGGTCACTGGCCCCGCCGGCGAGGAAATCCACTGCGACCCGTACGGCCGGGTAAAGGTCCAGTTCTTCTGGGACCGCGAAGGTCAGGCCGACGACAAGACCAGTTGCTGGCTGCGCGTCGCCAGCGGCTGGGCCGGAAACCTCTACGGCGGCATCGCCATCCCGCGCGTGGGCATGGAAGTGCTGGTCAGCTTCCTCGAGGGCGACCCTGACCAGCCGCTGGTTTCCGCCTGCCTCTACCATGCCGAGAACCAGGTGCCCTACCCCTTGCCGGCGAACAAGACCCGCAGCCTGTTCAAGACCAACAGCTACCCCGGCGGCGACGGTTACAACGAACTGCGCATCGAGGACCGCAAGGGCCAGGAACAGATCTTCATCCACGCCCAGCGCGATTGGGACGAAAACATCGAGCACGACCAGCGCATCCGCATCGGCCACGAACGCCACGACACCGTCGAAGCCAACACCTACAGCGAATTCAAGGCCGAGGAACACCGCACCACCCACGGCGACCGCAAGGTGGAAACGCGCATCGACGACCACCTCACCGTGGCCAACAACCAGCACATCAAGGTCGGCACCGGCCAGTTCATCGACGCCGGCCAGGAAATCCACCTCAAGGCCGGGCAGAAACTGGTCGTCGAAGCCGGCATGGAAATCACCCTCAAGGCCGGCGGCAGCTTCATCAAGCTCGACCCAGGCGGCGTCACCCTGGTCGGCGCGATGGTGAAGGTCAACGCCGGCGGCTCACCGGGCAACGGCTCGGGCATCGGCATCAAGGCGCCGCTGCAACCCAACGCGGCCGACGCGGACAAGGCGGGCAAAGAGATGGAAGAGGCGCTGATCAATGCGCCGCTGGAAATCACCACTCTCAACCGCCGAATGCTGAATTTCTCCTTCTGATCGGATAGCCAGGCAAGGCGCCCCACCCGCCGGCCCAACGGAACTGGAAACGGAACACCACCATGGAAAAACAGAAGAAAGTCGAACGCTGGTCCTACCCCTTCAAGGCCAAGGGCAGCAATGGCGCAGCCAGCAGCGAAGTCATCGATCCGCAGGTCTACTACGACGCCCTGGCGACCGCAGAAAGCGGCTACTACCCGGTCTCCAGCAATGGGCTCTGGCATGGCGGCGTGCACTTCGACCAGAACACCGCCGGGATGCTCGACCAGTCCTCCGTGCGTTGTATCGCCGATGGCGTGGTTGTCGCGTACCGGATCGACGAGAGCTACAAGGAACTCACCTACACCGGAGGCGGCACCTGTCGGGAAGTAACCTACTCGACAGGCTTCGTGCTGGTCAGGCACCGTCTGGAGCTGCCTCCGGCCCCTGCCGCCACTCCGCCCGCCGGTGGGACACCCGCGCCAGCAACGCCTCCAGCACCGGAGCCCGACCTGACGTTCTACAGCCTGTACATGCATCTCAAGGACTGGGAGAGCTACAAGCAGGAAGGGGCACCGACTCCACCGTCTTTCCTGTGCCCTACCCGATACGCCGTCAGCGAAGAACACGCCACCAATGACTTCGCAGGCCTTTACGTTCGGGGGGGCGCGCCAGGTACTCCGGCGCATGCGAACAAGGTCTCGATCATTCCCAAAGGCTGCAAGGTACAGGTAGGCGCCGCGTCGGCCGTTAGTGCCAATTGGCGAAAACTCGTTAGCATTCTGGAAGGACAACCCTCTCCGGCGTTGGCCACGGAAATCGAGCATTGGGTCTTCATCGGCGAAATGACTCCCACCCAGAGCAGCGACGTATTCCTGATTGGGCAAAAGGCTAACGACGTCCGGGCGTCGTTGCTACCAGGCAAGGGGCTCACGGTGCGCAAGGAAGCCAAGCACAACTCAGCGGCGATGGCCGTGCTACCCGTTGGCACCGAGCTTCAACTGGAAGACGGAACCGGGAAGTACCGCAAGATCAAATCGATTACGGCCTCCAGCCTGACTGCGCCTGTGAGCCCCGAATGTGCCGCCAATATCCAGGGTTTCGTTCACTTCGATTCGCTGAAAGCCGTCCCCCTGCCGCCAACCCTCAATGCAGTGCATGTCCTGCCGGAGCCGGTGCCCATTGCAGCAGGCGCCCTGATCGGCCACCTCGGCAAATACCAGGCAGCCTCCCAAGGCCAGGCCCATGACCTGCTGCACCTCGAAGTCTTCTCCTGCGACAACGTCGAGAATTTCGTTGCCCAAAGCCGCGCGCGAGCCAATCTACTCAAGCCGGAACAGAAAACCCTGCTGAAAATTCCTTCCGAAACCCAGGTCATCACCCGAGAAGACGCCTCCCAAACCAACCTTCCGCTGGTATCCGATCCCGGAAAATCTACTGCTTACGACATCATCATTCCTCTGGCCGTACTCAATGCACTGCCGGCGGAACGGAAGATCACTGTCACCACGACTACCGGCGGCACCACTACGACTGAGCAATGGTGGAAACTGGATCGTTTACCCGGCAAGGACGGCAATGAATTCAGCGGCTGGGTGAAAGAACAGGAACTTCTGACGCCTCGCCTGCACCCGTGGGATTGGGATGGCTTTGACTTCATCAAGGAAACCAGCACTCTAGATCAGCAATACCTCTGCAAGCTCAGCACGGACGGCGTTCTGGATGATGGCGAGAAGACCAACTACAAGGCACAGGTCAACGCCGGCGACGGCGGGGCAGTCAAGGAGCGCCTCTACGAGATCGTCGATGTCGATGGAAACGAGAAGCTGACACCTACCGAGATCAAGAAAGCCCTCGCCAAGCCTTGGCACGCGCAATCCATCAGCCGGCTGATCGCTCAGTATGAAAGCGAGTGGTACGCAGACGAAGGCTTGAGCAAATGGGATGCGCTGAATTGCTATATGACCAAGGAGAGTGAAGTCGATTGGACTTCAGAAAAACAAAGAATCAGATCGCTATTGTGGTGGAATGAAGCAGCCAGCCTTTTGCCAGAGAGTAACGTCTGGCACATCAACCCAGTTTCACTGTCAAGTCTATTTAAAAATCCCACCTGCCAATGCAAGGCCGTCGTCAAGGTCACCCGCTGGAACAATAAATACGGCCCGGTACATTGGGGAACTAGAAGGCTCAGCGAAGCAGAACAATGGGAAGAGCTACTCACAACTGGCCAGGTTTCCAGTGAAGAGAAGCAAATCATTTGTGTAATGACCGAGAACGAAGGGAAAATCGAAGCAGTACAAAGTTACGATAGCGAGCTAATAACTGCCGGCGCAATGCAAAAAACAGTCAACCCATCGGGAGCAGGCGAACTTCCCGCACAGGTGCTTAAATTCAAGAACTCCCACCCATCTTTGTATGCTGAACACTTTGAAGCACGAGGCTGGCATCTCGACACCAGCGGAGATCAGCCTGAAATGTACTACCAGTCCGACGAATGGGAAAATGGTGACAAACTGGAGGGAGAGGCGCTAAAGGATAGCTTGAGAAAAGACTGCAGTGCAGCCTCATTCAACCATGTTATAGATTGCCTTCCAGTAGCATCGATGGCATGTGCAATTTCGACACCTGAATACATCACCCTCCAAATCATGGATTTCATTGAACGACTGAGGCGTGCCCTTTCCACCGTTCCGACGGATTATTCTTTTACCGCAGGAACACTCTTCAAATCCAAGCTTGGGAAGGCCTTGGTGCTGGATGAGCACATCAATCGACCGGGTAACGTCGCGGATGACATTGGCAAAGCACTTGATGATTTCTTTGCTGCCCATCCGAATATCAGTAAGCAGATCGCCACATGGGGCAGCGATCATACAACCAACGAAAATCGCATCATCAGCCTTTATGGGCCACACAGAAACATGACTGACGCCTCCGGTCGATATGAAAAGCTTAAGCTGGAGCTTTAAGATGAAAACCATCTCCCACGCAATTATCATCACCCTCACAGCATTACATATAACTTTTTCCACTGCAGATCAGCGCACCTCCAAAACTTTGGAAGGGGTAAGTGGAAGAATTACACTTGACGACTGGAATGATCACAGGAAGGCGTGGAGAAAATTAACATTCAGCGACAAGACCACCTCATTCCTAATTTATAGAACCGTTTCCGGCGGGGGTGATTCAGACACGCTATTTTCGGTGAGTAGCGACTCGCTCTCTCCAGACGGAAAATTTTTAATACTTCAGCGTAGCGAGATCGGAGAACTCTATCTAGAAGACGGAAAAAAACAAGAAACCGAAACCTCCAGATGCGAAGTTATTGAAATGAGAAGCGGTTGCGTCATGCAAACAAAACCCTCTGAATACTGCTCTGGCAAGTGGTCTACCGACAGCAAATGGACCACGTCTATCGATAACGCCCCCAGACCAGCCAGGCTGGAAACTCCCTCTCCAGCACTTCTGAATAAGCGCATAGCAAGCATGAGCATCGACAGCAAAGCTGTGGCTGTTGAAGACAGTCTTTTCATGGGGGCCGCATCCTATTTGGCATGTTTTCCGCCTTCGACCAGCAATATCCGGGACCTCAATGACATTGCCTATTATCTATCCCAGGCAGGGGACGATCAGCAGGCGTTAAAAATATACAAAGCGATCGAAGCTAAAACCCCAAACCGGACTGTACTAAAACTCAATATCGCCGACTCTCTTTGGAATGAGAACAGGAAGCTGGAGGCCAGAACGTACTATAAAAACTACGAAGATGAGATGAGAAAACTTGGGAAAGAAAGAAAAATCCCGCCTAGAGTCTTCGAGCGCATGACAGATTAAAATCTCGACGAACAACAAGTATGCATGCTCCCACTTACAATAATTTTGAAATCAACTGAAAGAACAAGTGCAATTGCCGGAACGATATTCGCCACCTTGGCGTGCCTAGCTAGTGCAGACGATAAATCTACATACTCTAAAGAAGCAGGACTCGTCATATATAGCGAATTGAAACTGGAAAATCCTACAGTCTGCATATCAAGCAACCGCGACACCGTCATACTATCACTAACCAACAAATCACAGAATATTAGAACGAAAAACACATCACTGATCGAAGTATCAGACACCAGAGAAGAAGTCGTCCACTTGGAACAAAATGAAAACAACGCAAGCCTGTACTTTGAATACCCGAACAACGTGTACCTGATAAGCATCGACGCAAACACCGGCAGGTTGACGAAATCCACCCAATCCTTAAAAACAGCGACACTTAACGATGAAGATGAAAATTCAACACTCACTCTCAGAACAAAAAAAAGAATATAGCATCTTCTAAATCCCCCAACATAACAAAGAACTATTTATTTGGAATAACAGCAGATGGAGATTTCTTCAATTACAGAATTGAAGATAACCTCACCAAAAGCCTATCTATGGAACACCCCAGACGGTACAAAGCCCACCAAAATGTACTTAATAAAGGGAGATCACATGGAGGCAAAAAGACACGAAAACGGAAAGCTAAAAGTAACCTATACAACAAAGAACGGAAATAAAATTGAAAAGTGGATCGACATCTCAGCAGTAATATAACAGAAATGGCAGGTTATCTTTCGAAAACCTTAAACTCCCCCATCAACTTATGGGCAAAAGTAGCCTGCTACTCTTGAAGGTTAAATACCGCAGAAACGGCGCCCCACAATGAAAAAGCCACTTATAGCAACATCAATCATCCTGACCATTTCAGCTAACGCAGCCGAAATAATCAAAGGTGAGGGCGGAAGCATTGTTCTAGACAGCAAACCCATTCCATCGATCTACGAAGATATAACACAGACCAAGGATGGGTTTTATCGAGACCTGATCCAGACACATGGAGTCCCGGCGCTACTTACATCCGCTGAGGCGGACATCATTTATACCTTGAAGGAAGCCAACGGAAAGATCCTGATCGACTGCGCCATTGCCGAAACCAGAAGCAACCAAACCGACATCTCCATAAGGAACTCCATGTGTGACATAAATAAGGAGCTTGACGCAGACTATGCGGAGTTGGGGTACACCTATACGGACCAGAGGAAGGATGCCGTAGCCAATATCAACATCACCAGCCTGACCCAGCACAAAAAGCCGCTGGACATAGTGAAAGGAACGCTGGGGGATATTGAAATACATGAACGATACAAAAACCTCTCTCAACTGGAAAACGCAGCCCGAAAACCTATCTCAAGAAAGGCCAAAACTGCTACGTCATCCCCAGCCAGAAGACATTCATAAACTACTCGACAACCAACCCTTCTGATCCCAAAAGCATCTCAACGCTGGTCGATGCCGAAACCTATGATTTCAAAAAATACAAAACAGACGAGCTCAATAATCTCAAATACACTCCATGCAGATACGAGTAACTTCAACCAACTAAACACTGGAGCATGGAACTGTCAGCCCAACTCTTCATCCACAATGAATAAGTATATTGTTGCGTTATTCATCACATTTTCATTCGGCGCTCAGACACCAGCTGCAGCAGTGGATCAGACGTCGCCATTGGACGTCATAAACGCCGCAAGCCAATCGGACACAACCAGTGTCGAGACCATCAGAACATTCTGCGAAGGCGGAGAAACACAATCCAGCCGATACATCGCTTCGGCGGACACCTTTGTCTTGAGCTGCGGCTGTGATTGCACAACGCAGGAAAACCGCATCTGGATCATTTCAGGCAAGACGCGACAGACGTATCAACTGGATGCCAGCAAAGCCGTTGCCACGCTGGAACTAAAAGGTCTCGCCGCCATCCCGGACACCTTCGGCCCTGTGCCGCTCTGCGAGGAGCAGCAGGAATCGAGCAGCGACATCACCCTTCTTACCAAGATACCCAGCACCAACGGGGCATCTCCGTATTGCTATCTGGCAGAGCCCTTTATTGCGCAAGAGCGTACGCAATGCGACAGCGAACAGTGCAAGAAGGTGCTGAGTGTTCTGAACGGCCGCTAAAAGACCTTGAATCGCCCCGGCTTTCCTAGACACTTTCCAAGCTCTGGAAAT
>NZ_JBTVPY010000036.1:0-37754 GCF_054720805.1 Pseudomonas sp. MT3 | reverse complement strand
CACGCCGGGGGTCGCGGGTTCGAGTCCCGTCCGCTGCGCCATATTTCGAAAAGCCCTCAGGTAGTGATGCTTGGGGGCTTTTTCTTTGCGCGCGAAAAAGCCGCGCCAGTTCGCATTCCTTACGACCTGTCTTCCGAACATATCCTGTTAATTTTCCTATAAGTTTGCAGTGGGAACTTCTCCCGTGGCAGGGGTTCCTATTGCCCATAGCCACTGGCCACGAGCGCCTGATAAGCTCGCGGCTTCAAAGACCCTGCCATGACGGCGCACAGACAAGGATTCAGCATGAAACAACATCGGTTGGCGGCAGCGATCGCGCTGGTCGGCCTGGTTCTCGCGGGTTGCGACAAGCAGGCCGCTGAAGTGGAACTGAAGACCCCTGCGCAGAAGGCCTCCTATGGCATCGGCCTGAACATGGGCAAGAGTCTGGCCCAGGAAGGCATGGATGACCTGGATTCCAAGGCCGTCGCCGAAGGCATCAACGACGCCATCGGCAAGCAGAAGCAGAAGCTGACCGACGAAGAGCTGACCGAAGCCTTCACCTTCCTGCAGAAGCGCGCCGAAGAGCAGGTCGCCAAGAAGAACTCCGAAGCCCTGGAAGCCGGCAAGAAGTTCCTCGAGACCAATGGCAAGCGTGAAGGCGTGGTGACCACCAAGTCCGGCCTGCAGTACGAAGTCGTGAAGAAGGCCGAAGGTCCGCAGCCCAAGGCTACCGACGTGGTGACCGTTCACTACGAAGGCAAGCTGGTCGACGGTACCGTGTTCGACAGCTCCATCCAGCGCGGCAGCCCGATCGACCTGCCGGTTGGCGGCGTGATTCCGGGTTGGGTCGAAGCGCTGCAACTGATGCACGTCGGCGAGAAGATCAAGCTGTACATCCCGAGCGAACTGGCCTACGGCGCGCAGAGCCCGAGCCCGACCATCCCGGCGAACTCCGTGCTGGTGTTCGACCTGGAACTGCTGGGCATCAAGGATCAGAATCAGCCGGAAGCGGCTGAGGAAGCTCCGAAGCAGAACTGAGTACCTTCGTACCAATGAGAGCGCCCCGTTACCCACGGGGCGTTTTCGTTTTTGCGGGGCCGGCTCTGGAACGGTAGGCTGACCCAGGGGCTGTTTGGGAGTAGGCTGACCCCCGGTGTTACGCTTATGCACATATTTGCCGCAGTTGCAGTGATGTCGGGTGCTTGACATCCGGGCGCCCATCGAATAGCCGCAACTGCATGATTTTTAACGCATTTGTCAGGCTGGATAAAAAATCGCCTATCTGTCTGGAGCCCTGATGGCTCGGGCGTTTGGGCGATATTGAAGCTTTCTTTCAACAGACTTATCCACAGTAAAGGTGGATAACCTGAAGCATTCTTGTCTGGGCATTCCTACCGAGGTGACGTGATGAAAAAGCCTCCAGGATTCGATCGCTACCTGAACCTCGCCGGACGTTTTCTGGCCCGTGGTCGGATTCCGGCGCTGCTGTTCGCGGTGGCGCGCAAGAGCGGTCGGCTGAAGCTGGCCCGTAATGACCTGAAGCTGCTCCAGGAACTGTTGGTGGCCTGGGTGCGCGGCGACTATCGCGGCATCAGTTCCCAGGCCCTGGTGTCCGTGGTGGCGGCGCTGCTGTACTTCCTGGCGCCGGTGGACCTGGTGCCGGATTGGCTGCTGGGCGTGGGGTTCCTCGATGACCTGGCCGTGCTGGCCTGGGTCGTGCGCCGTTGGCAGTCCGAGCTGGATGCCTTCAAGGTGTGGCGTGACGGCCAGGGTGGCGAAACCCGCGAGGCGCTCAAGCAGTTGCCGGCGCCGGAGCAGGTTCAGCGCCTCTGACGCAGCAGTTGCCCCTGACGAGCGAGCATGCGCTGGATGGAGCCGTCGTCCACCAGCTTCTGCAGCGCTGCGTCGAAGTGTTCGACGGGGACCGGCAGCGTCGGGCCGTAGGAGCAGTGGATCGAATAACGCTGCAAGGCGCCGGGATTGATCCGGATGGCCAGGTCGGGATGTTCCTCGAGCAGGAATTGCAGCGGCCGGCGCATGTCCACGATGGCATCCAGGCGCTTGTGTTCGAGCATGCGCAGGCGGGTTTCGAGGTTGCGCACGTCGTTGCGGTGGATCGCGCGGCTGGCGAACGCCTCCATCAGCGCGGGCGGGTAGACGTAGCCGAGACTGGTGCCGAGCGTATGCCCGTGAAGGGCATCTAGCGTGTCGAATGACGGCGCATCGCCGCGTTGCGCCAGTACGTCTTCTTCCTCGAACAGGCTGGGCGACCAGCGCAGTTTCTCCGGGGCGCTCATCCACTGCGGGTTGTTGATGCACAGCAGTTGGATGTTGCCCTGTTGCAGCGACGTTTCTACGCGCTTGTCGGGCGTTTCGATGAAGCGAACCTCGAGCTTCAGGAGCTGTCCGACCCTTTCGCCCAGATCGCGGACGAAGCCATGCGCCAATTCGTGGTCAATACTTTCCACGTAGGGCATTCCGTTGCTTGGCGAATAGCCCCAACGCAGTTCTTCGGCACCGCAGAGGACGCTCGTCAGGCAGAGGCAGATCGGGAGAAGGCGCTGCAAGTCGGTCCTCATGTTCGGCGGGAGGTGACGGCGGCAGCAGTATAGCCGGCACAGGTGCCCGTCAGGCTGTTAAGATGGCGGCCTGCAAGGAGTGTTGTCATGAACGTGCAAGTCATCATGCGTGACGGCGAGGCGGAATACGCCGTTGTCCCCTGGGCCGAGTACCAGGCACTGCTGGCCGCCGCCGGCCGCGGCGCCGCACAGGTGGTCCAGCCCGCCGCAGCACCCGTATCCGATGAAGCTCCGAACTGGAAATCCCTGCGCGAGGCGCGCGGCTTTTCCATCGAGATGCTGGCGCGTGCGGTCGGCATCAGCCCGTCGTATCTCGCCCTCATCGAAAACGGCGAGCGCGAGGCCAGCGACGCCATTCAGCACGGTCTGCGCCGTGCCCTGGGCAGTGGGGAGTCCGGGTCTTGAGCGTACAGATCAGTCGTAAACACTGGGAAGGCCTGCTCGGCGAGCTGGAAGATGCCCGCCGCCAGCGCCATCTGCTGACCTACCGGGCGTTGATCGAGCGTCTGCAGTTGCCGACGCCGGCGATGACCATCCTGACCGCCGCCCTCGAACATCTCGCCGCACTGGATGCCCGTGCGGGGCGACCGCTACGCAGTTCACTGGTGATCAGCCAGGGGGCGAGCCGCCTGCCGCGCACCGGTTTCTTCGAATGCGTGGAGCGTCTGGGGCGCTTCTCCGGCGCGCCGGACGGCCCGGCCGCGGCGGGGTGGCATGCGGCGGAAGTGGTGCGGGTGTTCGAGTTCGAGTATCCCGAGGAGCTCTGAAATGGCGATGCCCCGTGAGCTGTTCTGGCGCCTGCGCGCGCGCCTGACCTATGCCGTGGCGCGGCGCCTGATGGGCTGGCCCTGGCTGGTGCGCCAGCCGCGCGCCTGGCAGTGGATGCAGGGGCAGTTCTCGCGCATGGCCAACCTGGGCGATGTCGCTGCGCAGAGTTTCTACGGCCACCTGCTGCTGTTCCGTGGCCAGGGACTGGGCGCACGCGAGGAAGGATTGCGTCTGCTGCGTCTGGCCGCCACCGGTGGCGATGCCAAGGCGGCGTATCAGATTGGCGTGCAGTCGCTCAAGGGCGATACCCGCCATGCCGCCGATGCGCAGGAAGCCGCACGTTATTGGGGGCAGGCCGCCGAGGCCGGCCACCCGCTGGCGGCGCGCAAGCTGGTGGAGCTGTATCGCAGTGGCGGCCCCGGCCTGCCGCCCGATGAGAGCCAGGCCGCGCGCTACGAAACGCGCGCCCGACAACTCGGGCTCTGAGCTCAGGCGGCGGTGAGGATGTGCAGGCTGTAGCCGGGCATGGCCTTGGCGTGCCGCTTGGCCTCCGAGGCCAGTCCCGCCAGTTGGCTGGCATCCAGGCGCGTGCAGGCGTCGGCCTTGAGATGCACCACGCCGATCGACAGTGACAACAGCGGAAACTCCTCGCGCTGTCCCTGGCGGTTGTACGAGACGAAGCATCCCGCTTCGAGGTGTTCGCGGCTGTAGAAGCGCCGGCACTGTCCCTGGAAGTCTTCCAGCAGGTGATTGAGGCGTTCGCGCCAGTCCCGGATGCCCAGTACCAGCATGAAGTCATCGCCGCCTATATGGCCGACGAAGTCCTGCGCCGGGTCTACCCGTTCGCCCAGGCATTGCGCCAGGCACAGCAGCACCTCGTCGCCGCGTGCGTAGCCGTAGAGGTCGTTGAAAGGCTTGAAGCTGTCGATGTCCACGTAGCACACCACGGCTTCCCGGCCCTGTTGCAGCAGCCGGCTCAGGCACTGCTGGATGGGCACGTTGCCGGGCAGCAGGGTCAGCGGGTTGGCGTGGCGGGCCTGGCGGATCTTCTGCTCGGTGATCAGCTTGAGCACGTCGATCACCCGACCCAGGCCGAGATAACGGCCGTTGAGGGTGATGATGAAGTCTTCCTCGATGCGCTGCCGCGCTCGGCTGGTGAGCAGGCGGCTGACCTGCTGCAGCGACTGGCTGCGTTCCACCGCGAGGAAGTCGTGGCTCATCAGCCGGCTGATCGGCTTGCGCGCATACAGTTCGGGTGCGAACGGCTTGAGCAGGGCATCGGACAACGCATGCCGATGGACGATGCCCACCGGCTGTCCGTGCGGGTCGAGTACCGCCAGGGAGTTCAGGTTGGCCTGGGCGCGGAAGGCTTCGAGCACGTCGCTGATCGGGGTGTCGTCGCGCACCGCCGGCTGTTCCAGCAGCAGCGGCTGCAGGCTGGATTGTTCGTCGGCGAACAGGGCCCCGCTGGTGTCCACCTCCGGCAGCAGGTTGCGTGCATCGCGCGGCGGCTGTTCGCCGGGGCGGCCGAACAGGTAACCCTGCACCAGGTCGATGCCCATTTCCGAGAGCACCGCGAGCTCTTCCGCCAGCTCGATGCCTTCGGCGATGACCTGGGCGCGCGAGGCGTGGGCCATCTTCAGGATGGAGCCGACGAATTCGCGCTTCACCGCGTCCAGGTGAATGCCTTCGATGAAGTGGCGGTCGATCTTCACGTAGTCAGGGCGCAGTTCCGACCACAGGCGCAGGCTCGAATAGCCCGCACCAAGGTCGTCCAGGGCGATGGAGAAGCCCATCGCCCGGTAGTGGTGCAGCGCGGTGTCGAGCAGGCTGAAGTCCTCGATGGGGGTCTGCTCGGTGAGTTCGATCACCACGTCGTTGGGCGAGATGCCGAAGGTCTGCAGTAACTGCAGGGTGCGGCCGGGCTGATGGGTGGGTTCCAGCAGCGATTCGGGAGAGACGTTGAGAAACAGCTTGCCGTCGAGGTTCAGCTCACGGAAGCGTGCGCACGCCTGGCGTCGGCAGAGCAGCTCCAGCTGGCTCAGGCGGCCACTGCTGCGGGCGATGCTGAACAGCGGCAGCGGCGAGTGCAGGGGGCCGTTGGACGGGCCGCGGGTGAGGGCTTCGTAGCCGACCAGGCGCCGTTCGGAGAGCGACAGGATGGGCTGGAACAGGCAGTGCAGGTCGCCGTGAGCGAGGATCTGGTCCAGCGCGCTCAACTGCTCGGTGACGGTCATGACGGTTCTCGGTGAATGGAAATGCAAAGGGCCGGTTTCCCGGCCCTGTGCATTTCACGACAGCGTCATGACTGTTTGATTACATCCGATCAGTGTTTGGCGACCTGCGAATCCAGGTTCAGGTAGTCGATCAGGATGTGCCCGGACTCGGTCAGGTAGGCGTCGTCCTGCGGCTTGGTCTTGTCTTCCTCCGGCAGGGCGTTCTCGTCTTCCTTCTTCAGCTCCTTGAGCGGCTCCTGGCCCTTGGATTTGCGCAGGGCGTTCTCCATCGCCAGTTGGCGGTTCTCGATGCTGCTCTGCTGGGCGCGACGCTTGGCTTCGTTGAGGCTGACGGTTTTCTCTTTCATCAGCTCCTGGGCCAGCGCCAGGCGCTCGCGGGCGTAGACAAAGTCGGCGTTGTTCTCGGTGCGCGCGTCGTGACGGCTGCGCAGCTGGTCGAGGAACGGCTTGAACGGGTCGGCCTGGGCCCTGAGCACCGGCTTGATGGTGTCCCAGGGCATGGAGTCGGGCAGGGCGCTCTCGCCGATTTCCTTGTCGTCGACGATGGACGGGTAGCTGATGTCCGGGATCACGCCCTGGTGCTGGGTGCTCTGGCCGGAGACGCGGTAGAACTTGGCCAGGGTCAGCTTCAGCTCGCCGTGGTTCAGCGGCTGGATGGTCTGCACGGTGCCCTTGCCGAAGGTCTGGCCGCCGACGATCAGCGCGCGGTGGTAGTCCTGCATGGCGCCAGCGAAGATTTCCGAGGCCGAGGCGGACAGGCGGTTGACCAGCACGGTCATCGGACCGGTGTAGAAGGCCTTGCCCTCGTCGTCGTTGAGCACGTCGACGCGGCCATCGCTGTTGCGCACCAGCACGGTCGGGCCCTGGTCGATGAACAGGCCGGTCAGCTCGGTGGCTTCCTGCAGGGAGCCGCCGCCGTTGTTGCGCAGGTCGATGACGATGCCGTCGACCTTGTCCTTCTGCAGCTCGGCTATGAGCTTCTTCACGTCGCGGGTGGTGGACTTGTAGTCCGGATCGCCGGCGCGGTAGGCCTTGAAGTCGAGGTAGAAGGCGGGCACGTCGATGATGCCCAGCTTGTAGTTCTTGCCTTCGTGGTCGATGGTGATTTCCGACTTCTTCGCCGCCTGGTCTTCCAGCTTCACCGCCTCGCGGGTGATGGTGACGATCTTGCTGGTCTGGTCATTCGGCGCGTTGCTCGCCGGGATCACTTCCAGGCGCACCTGCGAGCCTTTCGGGCCGCGGATCAGCTTGACCACTTCGTCCAGGCGCCAGCCGACCACGTCGACCATTTCGCCCTTGCCCTGGGCGACGCCGACGATCTTGTCGGAGGTGGCGATCTGCTTGCTCTTCTCGGCGGGGCCGGCCGGTACCAGGCGCACGACCTTCACGTAGTCGTTGTCGCTCTGCAGTACGGCGCCGATGCCTTCCAGCGAGAGGCTCATGTTGATGTCGAAGTTTTCCGCGCTGTCCGGCGACAGGTACTGGGTGTGCGGATCGTAGGTCTGGGCGAAGGCGTTGATGTAGGCCTGGAAGATGTCTTCGCTGCGGGTCTGCTCCAGGCGCATCAGCTGGTTCTTGTAGCGCTTGGTCAGTTGTTCCTGGATGGCCTTGTTGTCCTTGCCAGCGATCTTCAGGCGTAGGACTTCGTCCTTGACCTTCTTGCGCCACAGGTCGTCGAGCGCGGCGCTGTCCTTCGCCCAGGGTGATTTTTCGCGGTCGATTTCCAGCGACTCGTCGGCCTTGAAGTCCATCCTGTCGACGCCCTTGTTCAGGGTGGCCAGGGCGAAGTCCAGGCGCTCCTTCAGACGGTCGAGGTGACGCTTGTAGATGGTGAAGCCGGGTTCCAGTTCGCCGCTTTTCAGGAAGTCGTCGAACTGGGTACGCCAGGGTGCGAACTGGTCGATGTCGCCGGCGGTGAAGTACATGCGCGCCGGATCGAGGGTCTTCAGGTAGCTGTCGTAGATCTTCGCCGAGCGGTCGTCGTTCAGCGGCGGTTTGTTGTAGTGGTGGCGCTTGAGCAGCTCAACGATGTTGAGGCTGGCGATCACCTGGTCCCGGTCCGGCTGCAGGCCATCCCAGACGTTCGGGCTGCTGGTGGCCGCGAACGAGGACAGGGCGGTTGCGCCGAGGATGAACAACAGGGCGGTACGGGGCAAAAATCGCTTCATGCTGATTCGACTGAGTGCGGAGTTATGACGCATATTAGGCCGTAATTGGCGGCGCCGGGTTCAATCGCAGGTGAATTCGGCGCGAAGAAAGGGCCCGACCTTACGGATCGGGCCCTGCGAAGTCACTATGGAGGCAGCGTGAACGCATTGCAAGGTATCGAAGGGCGGGTGGAATGGGGGGAGCGTCCCTCTCCGGCCTGCGCACAGGGGCAGATCCGCATCCAGGTCGCCGCCGCCGGGATCAACCGTGCCGACCTGCTGCAGGTGGCCGGCCTTTACCCGCCGCCGCCCGGGGCCAGCGATGTCATTGGCCTGGAGTGCTCCGGGGTGGTCGCCGAGGCGGGAGCCGGCAGTACCTGGCAGGTCGGCGATCGCGTCTGCGCATTGCTGGCCGGCGGCGGCCTGGCCGAGGAAGTGGTGGTGGACGAGCGCCATGCCCTGCCGGTGCCGGCGGGCCTGTCCCTGGCGGAAGCCGCCGGGTTGCCCGAGGTCTACGCCACCGCCTGGCTGAATCTGTTCATGCTGGGCGCATTGCAGCCGGGCGAGAGGGTCCTGCTGCACGCGGGCGCCAGCGGCGTCGGCTCGGCCGGCATCCAGCTGTGCAGGGCCTTCGGTAGCCCGTGCTGGGTCAGCGTCGGCAGCGCCGAGCGCCTGGCCTACTGCGAGGGCCTGGGCGCCGAGGGTGGCGCACTGCGTGGCGAAAGCCTCGAATCTCTTCGGGATTTCGCGCCGTTCGATGTGATCCTCGATCCGGTGGGGGCCAACTACGCCAAGCTGGATCTGGAAATCCTCGGCCGTGACGGTCGATGGGTGGTCATCGGCCTGATGGGCGGTCGCAAGGCCGAGCTGGATCTGGCCCTGCTGCTGGGCAAGCGCATCCAGTTGATCGGCTCGACCCTGCGTTCGCGCGATGCCGACTTCAAGGCGCAACTGATCGCCGAACTGGGGCAGAAGGTCTGGCCGCTGTTCGAGTCGGGCAAGCTGAGCCCGCAGTTGGAGCGGACCTTCCCGATCGAGCAGGCGCAGGATGCGTTCGATGCGCTGGCCAGTAATCAGGTGCAGGGCAAGGTGGTGGTGGTGATCGATCCGAGCCTGGGCTGACCAGGCGCCGGACGCAGGGAGTGCGAACATGGTGGACACACGGGATATAGCCGCTGGCGGCGAAGCGGTGAATGACTTCTGGAGCCTGCCGGGTTGGCTCAACGGCCTGCTGTGGCTGCTCCAGTTCACCTTGAGCGCCGCGGCGGGCGCGCTGGGTGTGGTGCTGTGCCTGTTGTGGCTGCCCGAGGGCGTGATCTGGGACCTGTCGGGCATCGTCGCCGGCTTCGTCATCGTCTACCTGGCCATCGTCGTCCATGAGCTGGGTCATTTGCTGGCGGCCCGCTGGAGCGGGATGACCGTCCTGCGCATGCGTGTCGGCCGCCTGGATGTCCGGGTGTTGCGCAACGGCTGGAAACTGGGCTGGCCACCGCGCACGCAAAAGCGCCTGCAGGGGTTCGTCATGGCCTTCGCCGACTCGCGGGGCCCCTGGCGGCGGCAGCATCTGTGCTTCGTCGCTGGCGGTCCGCTGGCGAACCTGACCCTTGCGCTCCTGTCTGGCGGCCTGGGGGCGTGGCTGGCGCCCGGTGCCGCCCACGGGGTGCTGCTGGCATTCGCCGCTTCCAACGCCTGCCTGGGCGTCGCCAATCTGCTGCCGGTGGAGCGCAAGCCGCTGGTCAGCGACGGGCTCTGGCTGCTGCGCTGGTGGCGTGGTCTGGATGTTGCCCATCCCAAGCTGGCCTTTGCCCGGCTGATGGGAGCGGCCTGCGCGGGGCTGTGCGCCGACCAGGCGGATCCGCAGGACCTGCGCCTGCTGGAGTCTCAGGGGCTGCCCATGTCGCTGCTGGCGCTGTATATCCGCCTCAGGGCGCTGCTGGTGCAGGGGCGCTGGGAGGAAGCGGCTGCGCTGGACGCCGCGCTCCAGGCGCAACGTACGGTGCTGCCCGAGGCGCTGCTGCGTCCGCTGTACGATCTGTTGCGACTGATGGATACCGAGCTGGCATTCTCCCGGGCGATGGCCAGCAAGAGTGCCGTTGGCCTGTTCGACGAACTGCTGCCGAGTCGGCTGCAACGCGAATACGCCAGTATCTGGGCGCGCTGCCTGGCCCTGCGTGCGGCGCTGGCCGGCGACGACGGGGCGTTTCGCCGTCAGTTGGAGCGGGGACTCGAGCATGCCGCGCAGTCCCCCGATCTTTCCCTGGAGAAGGAAGAGGCGCGGATCCAGCAGGGCATGCTCCGGTTCCTGCGCGGCTGAGCCGGCTCAGTTCCAGGCGAGACTGTCCCAGCCCATCTTCTGCGCATGCTCCAGCAGCACCGGGTCGGCATTCACCACATGCGGGTGGCCGACCAGCTTGAGCAGCGGCAGGTCATTGCGTGAGTCGGAGTAGAAGTGCGCGCCGGCCAGTTGACTGTCGTCGCCCTGCAACAGGTCGAGCAGGCGCAGCACCTTGCCTTCGCGGTAGGTGAGGGTGCCGACGGTGCGGCCGGTGTAGTGGCCGTCGATCACTTCCAGGTCGATGGCCAGCACTTCGCCAATGCCGATGCGTTCGGCGATGGGCTGCACCAGGTGCACGCCCGAGGCGGAGATCACCAGAGGCCGGTCGCCGGCCTCGCGGTGGCGGGCGAGGGTGGTGCAGGCGTCGCTGTGGATCAGCGGCTCGATCACGTCCTCGACGAAGGTTTCCACTTCCCGCTCGATTTCCTCGACGCTGCGCCCGGCCATCGGCTCCAGGGCGAAGGCCATGTAGTCCTCCATTGGCAGCTTGCCCTGCGCGTACAGCGCCATCAGCTCGGCGTCGCGCTTGAGGAACGACTCCGCGTCAACCCAGCCCAGATCAGCCATGCGCTGGCTCCACAGGCTCGCGCAGTCGCCGTCGATCAGGGTGTCGTCGAGGTCGAAAATCACCAGGGCCATCAGGCCACCTCCCGAATGCTTTCAATATCGATTTGCAGGCCGAGCGCGGTGCCGGCCGGGTACAGGCGCTCGGCGCTGCGGTTGAGCACGTCGACGGTGAGTTCCACACCGGCGGCGTCGACCCGGTAGCGGATCACGTTGCCCAGCAGGCTGTGGGAGAGTACCCGAACCGGGATGCCTTCGCCCGGCTCCACGCTCAGGCGCAGGGACTCCGGACGGATCGCCACCTGCTGGCGGAACGGCCGCTCCAGCAGGCGGGTCGCCTGGGCGGCGTCGAGCAGGTTGTAGTTGCCGATGAAGCCGGCGGCAAAGGCGTTTTCCGGCGCGGTGTAGAGCGTTTCCGCGTCGCCGCTCTGGATGATGCGCCCGGCGTTCATCAGCACGATGCGGTCGGACAGCGTCAGCGCTTCCTCCTGGTCGTGAGTGACGAACACCGTGGTCAGTTTCAGCTCCTGCTGGATGCGCCGGATCTGCTCGCGCAGGTGCTTGCGGATGCGCGCGTCCAGCGCCGACAGCGGCTCATCGAGCAGCAGCAGGCGCGGGCGGGTGACCAGCGAGCGGGCCAGGGCGACGCGCTGGCACTGGCCGCCGGAGAGCTGGTGCGGGTAGCGCGAGTTCAGTGGGCCCAGTTCGACCATCTCCAGTACATCGCGCACCCGCTGGGCGGATTCCGCCGCCGGCACCTTCTGCATGCGCAGGCCGAAGGCGACGTTCTGCTCCACGGTCATGTTGGGGAACAGTGCATAACTCTGGAACACCATCGCAATGCCGCGCTTCTGCGGACTCCTGGGCACGATGTCCTCGCCGTCGAGAAAAATGCGCCCGCTGTCCACCGGGGTCAGGCCGGCGATGCAGCGCAGCAGGGTGGATTTGCCGCAGCCGCTGGGGCCGAGCAGGGTGACGAACTCGCCGCGTTCGGCGGCGAAGTCGATATCCTGGAATATCGTGGTGCTGCCGTAGCTCTTGTTCAGTGTCTCGACGCTGAGGAAGCTCATGTCTTGTCCTTGCTTAAACGGTTTGCCGCCCAGGTGAGCAGCAGGACGAAGAGGAAGTAGGAAACCACCACCGCGCTGGTGTAGTGGCCGCTGCTGTTGCGCATGTTGTTGAGGAACACTTGCAGCGTCTCGTAGCGGGTGCCCACCAGCAGGTTGGCGAAGACGAACTCGCCGATGAGGAAGCTGAAGGACAGGAACAACGCCACCATCAGGCCCTTGCGCAGGTTCGGCAGCACCACCAGCAGGGCGGCCTGCCAGGTGCTGGCGCCGAGCAGGTGGGCGGCGTCCATCAGGTCGTGCAGGTTGATCGCCTGCAGGTTGTTGCTGATCGCCCGGTACATGAACGGCAGGGCGATGGTGAAGTAGCAGCCGATCAGCACCCAGGGCGTGCCGATCAGCGGCAGCGGGCCGGCCGCGTAGAGTTGCAGCAGGCCGACCGACGACACCACCGGCGGCACCGCGAAGGGCAGCAGGATCAGCACGTTCATCAGCGCGTCCAGGCGCGGGAAGTAGTAGTGCACGACGAACATCAGCGGCAGCACCAGCACCACGCTGAGCACCAGCGAGCCGAAGCACACCAGCAGCGACTGGCCGAAGGCGGTGAGGAAGCGCGGGTCGCTCCACAAGGTCAGGAACCACTTCAGGGTCAGCCCATCCGGCAACACACTGGCGCTCCAGGAGGTGGCCAGCGAGTAGAGCAGGGTGGCGGCCAGCGGCAGCAGCAGGATCAGGAACAGCGCATAGACCACCACGCGGTGGTAGATGTGGTTAGCGTTTCGCGACATGGTAGCTCCGGCGCAGCAGCCACTGGTGGGCGAGGGTGATCAGGGTCATCAGGCCGACCAGGAACATCGCCAGGGCGCTGGCCATGTTCGGATCGAGGAACACGTCGCCCGAGACCAGTCCGGCGATGCGGATCGGCACCACGTTGAAGTTGCCGGTGGTCAGCGAGTACACCGTGGCGTAGGCGCCCAGCGCGTTGGCCAGCAGGATGACGAAGGTGCCCAGCAGCGCCGGAGTCAGCACCGGGATGCCGATGTGCCGCCAGAATGCCCAGTGGCTGGCGCCCAGCAGTGCGGCGGACTCGCGCCAGTCCTCGCGCAGGGCGTCGAAGGCCGGGTAGAGCAGCATCACGCCCAGGGGAATCTGGAAGTAGGTGTAGAGGATGATCAGGCCGGTCTTCGAGTAGAGGTTGAAGTCCTCGATGAGCCCCGCCTGCTTGAGCAGCAGGGTGATGGCGCCGTTGAAGCCGAGGATGATGATGAAGGCGAAGGCCAGCGGCACCCCGGCGAAGTTGCTGGTCATGTTGGCGAAGGCCATCACGAAGTCGCGCAGCTTGCTGTCCACCTGGCGCAGCGAGTAGCTGCCGAGCACGGCGATGAGCAGGCCAATCAGGCTCGACCAGATGGAGATCTCCAGGCTGTAGCGGATCGCCTGGCGGTAGAACGGCGAGCCGAGGATCTCGGCGAAGTTGCCCAGGCCCCAGGCATCGCTGGTGCGCAGGCTGTTCACCGCCACCCAGGCCAGCGGGGCGATCTGGAAGGCGATGAAGAACACCGCGAAGGGCAGTAGACAGAGCAGGGCGATGAGTTTTCCGCGATTCGATCTCATGCCTTGAGCAACTCCCGGCAGACCGGTTTGTCGTGAGCGGCGCCGAGCAGTTCGCACAGCGTGCCGCACAGTTCGACCTGGCGCGGGCGTGCCTGGTCATCGAGGCTGAACGCCTCGCCGAAGACGAACAGCGGCACTTCGCGCTCCTCGGGGAGGATGCCGCCGTGGCTGCGGTCGTCGTTCATGCCGTGGTCGGCGGTGACCATCACCTGGTAGCCGGCGGCCTGCCACTGGTGCATGTATTCGGAAAGGATGATGTCGACGTGCCGCGCGCTGTTGCGGTACTGCGGCGTGCCCAGGCCGTGCTTGTGGCCGGCGTCATCGATGTTCATCGGGTGCACCAGCAGGCAGTTCGGCGAATGTCGGCGGCGCAGCGACTCGGCGTCGGTGAACAGGTGCGAGTCGGGGTAGTGGTCGGTCCAGTAGAAGAGGCCGTGCTGGATCGGCAGGGATTCGTCGTCGGTATGTCGGTCGCGCGCCGGGTCGAACGGCGTGCGGTTGTACAGCTCACTGACCCAGTGATAGGCCGCCGCAGCGGTGCTCAGGCCGGCATCGCGGGCGTAGTGGAACAGGCTGCGCTGGTTCGACAGGCGCGACACATCGTTGTGCAGGATGCCGCTGTCGATGGGGCGTACGCCGGTGAGGATGCATTCATAGAGTGGGCGCGACAGCGAGGGCAGCTCGCATTCGAGCCGGTACAACTGGCCGCGGCCGGCGTTGCACAGGGCTTGCAGGTGGCCCATGCAGTCGTGGGCGACGCTGTAGTTGAGGCCGTCGAGGACGACCAGGATGACGTCGTGGCGCATGGGACGGGGCCTTTTCGGAACGCGAAACCGCCCCGGCGAACCGGGGCGGCCGGGCGTCACTGCATGTTGATGATGACGTTTTCCTGCCACATGCGCGGCAGACGCTTGGAGGTCTCTTCCCAGGCCTTGGGGTCCTTGATCGGCTGGGCCTTGGCGTACTGCTCGTTGGGCAGCAGCTTGGCCTGCACGTCGGCCGGCAGGGTCAGGTGCTCGGCGCGGATCGGACGGGCATTGCCCTTGGCCAGGTTGATCTGCCCGGCGTCGCTGAAGATGTACTCGCGGGCCAGCTTGGCGGCGTTCGGGTTCTTCGCATACTTGTTGATGATGGTGGTGTAGCCGGAGATCACCGAACCATCGGAGGGGATCAGTACCTCGAAGCGCGCCGGGTCGATCTGGTCGCGGTAGCTCAGGCCGTTGAAGTCCCAGACGATGCCGACTTCCACTTCACCCTTCTCCAGGGTGTTGATCACCGGGTTGGTCAGCGACAGGCGGCCCTGCTTGGCGATCTGGGCGAAGAATTCCAGGCCCGGCTTGATGTTCTTCTCGTCGCCGCCGTTGGCGATGCTCGCCGCCAGCACGCCGTTGACCGCCTGGGCTGCGGCGCTGACGTCACCGATGGTGACCTTGTACTTGCCCTTGAGCAGGTCGGCCCAGCTGTGCGGCACGTCCTTGACCAACTGCTTGTTGACGATGAAGGCGATGGTGCCGGTGTAGGCCAGCGCCCAGTGGCCGTCCTTGTCCTTGGCCCAGTCCGGGACCTGCTCCCAGGTGCTGGGCTTGTAGGGTTGGCTGACGTCCATCTGCAGGGCGATGGGCCCGAAGGCGGCGCCGACGTCGCCGATGTCGGCGCTGGCGTTCTCGGCTTCGGCCTTGAACTTGGCCAGTTCCTGGGCCGAGCTCATGTCGGTGTCCATGTGCTTGAGACCGTACTTGCTTTCCAGGTCCTTCCAGGTGTCCTTCCAGTTCGCCCAGCTGTCGGGCATGCCCACGCTGTTCACCTGGCCTTCCTTGCGGGCGGCGGCTTCCAGCGATTGCAGATCGGCGTCGGCCGCCATGACGAGGCCACTGCCGATGGCGATGGCCGATCCCAGCAGTGAAGCAAGCAAGCGTTTCATTCGGTGCTCCTTCGATCGTGAGGGTGGGGTCCGTGTCCGGCATCCGCCGACGCGGGAAAACGATTGGTCTAGATCAGCAAGACCCAGGCCAATCTATGCGGCCTGGATGACAGTTTGATGTCCAGCCAGGCGCCGGCCCAGGCGGCGTGGCGCTCTGGCGGAGCACTCGGGGAAAGCGTAGACCATCGCCAAACCCGCGCTTTCATTGGGCTACGCTGCTTTGTGAGGCTGGCACGGGCGCTGCTTGAACGGAGACTGTCACGGGACGGTCACGGGGTTTTTCTAGGATGAGGGCACCCCGGGCAGGTAGCGAAATGCCCTGTTTCGGGGCTGGACTAGGCCAATAGAGGGAGTCGGCATGCGCGACACGGCGCTACCCACGGTGACGGCGATCTGCCGGGCACTGATCGAACAGATCGACAGCGGGCTGCTCGCCGCCGGCGGCAAGCTGCCGGCCGAGCGCAAGCTCAGCGAACTGTTCGATACCACGCGGATCACCTTGCGCGAGGCGCTGGGCCAACTGGAGGCCCAGGGGCTGATCTATCGCGAGGAACGCCGTGGTTGGTTCATCTCGCCACCGCGCCTGCTCTACAACCCGTTGGTGCGCAGCCACTACCATGCGATGGTGGAAGGGCAGGGCCGGGTACCGGCCACCGAAGTGCTGTCGGCCCGGCAGATTCCCGCCAGCGCGGCGATCTGCGAGCTGCTGGAACTGCCGGCGCTGTCCAGCGTGTTCCAGATCCGCCGCCTGCGACGGGTGGACGGCCGGCTGGTGCTCTATGTCGAGCATTACCTCAACCCGGCATACTTCCCCGGCATTCTCGACAGCGATCTCACCTGCTCACTGACCGAGCTGTATGGCAGTCGCTACGACATTCGCTACGGGCGCGTGCGCTTCGACATGGTGCCCACCGCCCTGCACGGCGAGGCGGCCAGCGTGCTGCGCATCGCCGACGGCAGCCCGGCGCTGCGCATCACCCGTATCAACCGTGACCAGCACGGACGGATCATCGACTGTGACCTGGAGTTCTGGCGGCACGATGCGATCCACGTAAGCGTGGAAGTGCCGGACTAAGGCAGGACCTGTAGGAGCTTGCTCGCGAACGGATTTAGCCGGGAGCTCCGGTGTTGGGCGGTTCGCGAGCAAGCTCGCTCCTACGTAAGAGCAAATCCCGCTTCAGCGATCCGGATTCCACTCCGGATAGGCCGGAATTCCCTCCTGCGCCAACCAGGGACGGTCATGGGACACCCAGATATGCCGCGCCGGCCGCGTGCCCGGATCGTCGTCCAGGCTCGCCACGCGAACGATGACGTGGGGTTGTCCGTCGCGCTCGGCGATCAGTTGCGTCCCGCAGCGCGGACAGAACTTGCGCAACTTGCCCGGTGACGACTCATAGGCGGCGACCTTGTCCTCGCCGCGCGTCCAGTGGAAGTGCTCGCGCATCACCCCGGCGGTGGTGGCGAAGGCTGCCGAATGCGCTTTCTGGCAGGTATGGCAGTGGCAATGGCCGATCGGCATGTCCAGGCCATCGATCTGGTAGGCGATGTCGCCGCACAGGTAGCTTCCGTTGAAGGGCATGTTCGATCTCCTGAAAGAAAAACGCCCGACGGGTGCCGGGCGTTCGGGTCAGGGCAGGTCGGCGCTGTCGTAGAAGGCGCTGAGGACCTTGGCCAGGTAGTGCAGGTCCTGGCTGCCGGCCAGCTCGCGGATGGAGTGCATGGCGAAGGTCGGCAGGCCGATGTCCACGGTGCGTACGCCGATCTGGCTGGCGGTGATCGGGCCGATGGTGGAGCCGCAGCCCATGTCGCTGCGGGTCACGAAGCTCTGCACCGGCACTTCGTTTTCCAGGCACAGGTGGCGGAAGAAACCGGCGGTTTCGCTGTTGGTGGCGTAGCGCTGGTTGCTGTTGATCTTGATCACCGGGCCGCCGTTGAGCTTCGGGCCGTGGTTGGCGTCGTGCTTGTCGGCATAGTTGGGATGCACGCCGTGGGCGTTGTCGGCGGAAACCAGCAGGGAGCGTTGCACGGTGCGGGTGAAGACGTCGCTCTCGGGCAGAACGCGGCGCAGTACCTGCTCGAGGAACGGGCCGTCGGCGCCACAGGCGGAGCAGGAGCCGACCTCTTCGTGATCGGTGCAGACCAGCACGCCACTCTGCTCGTCGCTGCTGGCCAGCAAGGCCTGCAGGCCGGCATAGCAGGACAGCAGGTTGTCCAGGCGGGCGCCGGCGATGAAGGCCTGGTCCAGGCCGATCACGGCGGCGCGCTGGGTGTCGTAGAAGCTCAGCTCGTAGTCGAGGATGGCGTCGGCGGTGATGCCGTGCTCCAGTTGCAGTTGCTCGCCGAGCAGGTCGCGGAAGTCGCGGCCCTCGCCGGCGGAAACCTGGGCGAGGATCGGCGGCAGTTCGGTCTGCGCGTTGATCGCCCAGCCCATGTTGGCCTCGCGGTTGAGGTGGATGGCCAGGTTCGGGATCACGGCGATCGGCGCCTTGAAGTCGATCAGCTTGCTCTCGACCTTGCCGGCCAGGCGGAAGGTGACACGGCCGGCCAGCGACAGGTCGCGGTCGAACCAGGGCGCGAACAGCGCGCCGCCGTACACCTCGACGCCCAGTTGCCAGTAGCCGTTGCGCACCAGCTCGGGGTTTGGCTTGACGCGTAGGCAAGGGCTGTCGGTGTGCGCGCCGACCAGGCGCAGGCCGCTCTCCAGCAAGGGGGCGGTGCCGAGCTTGAAGGCGATCAGCGAGGAGTCGTTGCGGGTGACGTAATAACGGCCACCGGGCTCGGTGCGCCAGGCGTCGCGCTCGTCCAGACGCTGGTAGCCGGCCTCGTCGAGGCGACGGGCGAGGGTCTGGGTGGCGTGGAAAGGCGTGGGGGAGGCCGCGAGGAAATCGATCAGGCCCTGGTTGAGTTCTGCACGCATGGGTAACTCCGGACAGCGAATGGCCGGAAGTTTAACGTAAATACGCGAATCTGCGGCTGGGGGCTCTTTGTAGGATCGAGGGGGCGCCTAGCCCTTGCTCGCGAACGGATTTCCCGGCGACGGTGTCGCTTGGCGGGTTCGCGAGCCAGCTCGCTCCTACAGAAAACAATCAGAACGGCGCGGGCGACTCGAAGCGCAGGCGCTCGCCAGTCTGCGGGTGCGTCAGGCAGAGCATGCTGGCGTGCAGGCAGAGACGGTCGCGCAGGGTCAGCGCTTCGCCCTCGGCGTACAGGCGGTCGCCCAGCAGCGGGTGGCCGATGCTCAGCATGTGCACCCGCAACTGGTGCGAACGGCCGGTGATGGGGGTGAGCTCGACGCGGCTCCAGTTGCCGTGGCGCTCCATGACGCGCCAGAAGGTCAGTGCATGGCGGCCCTGTTCGAAGTCCACCACGTGGCGCGGCTTGGTCGGCGGGTCGTAGCGCAGCGGTGCTTCGATGCGGCCGCTGTCCAGTTCCGGCTCGCCCCAGCACAGTGCGGTGTAGGCCTTCTCGGTTTCACGGTCGTGGAACTGGCGGGACAGCTCGCGGTGGCTGTCGGCGTCGCGGGCCAGCACGATCAGGCCGGAGGTTTCCCAGTCCAGGCGATGGACGATGCGCGCTTCCGGGTAGCCGTTCTCCTGCAGGCGGGTGATCAGGCAGTCCTTGTTGTCGTCCGCGCGGCCGGGCACGGAAAGCAGCAGGGTGGGCTTGTTCACCACCAGCAGGGCGGCGTCCTCATGGACGAACTGGATCTGGGAAAGCGGCATGGAGGCTCTTGCGCGAAATAATGAAAGGACCGAAAACGACTGCGGCGGCCGAGGCCGCCGCAGGTTCACCACTGCCGGATCAACGCTCCGGCAGGGTGATGTTGAGCTCCAGGATCGAACAGCTACCCTGGTTGGCCAGCTCGACCTGGACTTGTTCCTGGTCGATGGGCACGTATTTGCGGATCACTTCCAGCAGGTCTTTCTGCAACTGCGGGAGGTAGTCCGGTTGTGAACGGTTGCCGCGCTCGTGGGCGACGATGATCTGGAGTCTTTCTTTCGCGATGGATGCGCTGTTTTGCGACTTCCGGCTGCGGAAGAAATCTAAAAGGCTCATTCACGTCCTCCGAACAGTCGTTGCAGGAATCCTTTCTTCTGCACATCGAGGAATCGATGCGGCATCTCTTTACCCAGCAAGCGCTCTACCGCGTCGCTGTAAGCCTGGCCGGCATCGCTCTCTTCGTCGAGGATGACCGGGACGCCCTGGTTGGACGCCTTGAGCACCGCCTGGGATTCCGGGATCACGCCGAGCAGGCGGATGGCCAGGATTTCCTCGACGTCTTCGACGCCGAGCATTTCGCCCTTGGTGACGCGCTCGGGGTTGTAACGGGTCAGCAGCAGGTGCTCCTTGATCGCGTCCTCGCCCTTCTCGGCGCGGGCGGACTTGCTGGCCAGCAGGCCGAGCATGCGGTCGGAGTCGCGGACCGAGGAGACTTCCGGGTTGGTCACGACGATCGCCTCGTCGGCGTAGTACATGGCCAGGTGGGCACCTTTCTCGATGCCGGCCGGGGAGTCGCAGATGATGTAGTCGAAGGTCTGCTTCAGCTCTTCCATGACCTTGCCGACGCCTTCCAGAGTCAGGGCGTCCTTGTCACGGGTCTGGCTGGCGGCCAGGACGTAGAGGTTCTCCAGGCGCTTGTCCTTGATCAGGGCCTGGGTCAGGGAGGCTTCGCCGTTGATGACGTTGACGAAGTCATACACCACGCGGCGTTCGCAGCCCATGATCAGGTCGAGGTTACGCAGGCCCACGTCGAAGTCGACGATGACGGTCTTGTGGCCGCGCAGGGCCAGGCCGGTGCCGATGGCTGCGCTGGTGGTGGTTTTACCGACGCCACCCTTACCGGAAGTGACTACGAGGATCTTGGCCAAGGTGATTCACCCCAAAGAAAAAACGAAGAATTCTGGTCCCTGAAATTCGCGGCAGTATCCGTTAAAGGCGGGTGATGTTCAACACGTCACCCGACAGGCTGACATGCACCGCCTGCCCCCATTGCGGACTGCGTCGAAGGTCTTCGGCGACCTTGTAGTTTCCAGCGATGGACACGAGTTCCGCGGCCAGTTGCTGGCAGAAAATCCGCGCGCTGGTGTCGCCCTTGACACCGGCCAGGGCTCGTCCGCGCATCGGACCGTAAACATGGATATTGCCGTCGGCGAGAAGTTCCGCGCCGGGACTGACGGGAGCCAGGACGATCAGGTCGCCGCCGGCGGCGTAGATCTGCACGCCGCCGCGCACCGGACTGGTGACCAGCTTGGTCGGGCGGACGACCGGCGCCGGCGGTTCGGCCGGTTTTTCCGGCGTGGCGTCCGTTATGGGCTCCTGGGTTTCGGCGGATTTTTCCGCCTGGATTTCCGTCGCTTTCCCGGTGGAATTTTCCGGCTGGACGGTAGCACCGCCAGCAGCCTGTTCCACGACCTTCTCGGAAAGGCGCTCGCTGCGCGGACGGCGCACCGGCGTGGCGCCGGTCAGCGGGGTCGCCGGGTCCTTGGGTTCCACGGTGCGCTCGCGGGACGAACCCGAGGGCGGCAGTACCGGGATATCGAACATGGTGGCCAGGCGGATGTCTTCTTCGCGGCTGGCGCGAATGGCCAGGGTACGCAGGCCGTGGCGGCGGCAGATGTCCAGCACGCCCTGCAGGTCGAGCTGGCCTTCGCCGTCGGGCAGCTTGTCCAGCGCCAGCACCAGCGGGGTATCACGGAAGAAGTTGGGCGCTTGGGCGACTTTGTCGGCGAGCTGCCGGTCCAGGCGCGGCAGGTCATTATGGGCCAGTTCCAGAACGGTGACGGCCAGCATGCTGCCCTTGAGCTGGAATACGGGATCGTGGTCGAGAAGGTCAGCTTGGCTCATGGTCGGACTGCGTCATCAAATGGGTTGGACTTATAGCGGACCGCCCCGGCAGCCGCAAGCGTGGCCGATTGCTAGGAGCTGCCAGCATTTCGTCACCGCCGCGACGGAGTCGCATGCTTCGCGGTGCGCGGTTCATGGCCCGAGAATCGGCGATTCAAGGTGGCCACGCAGCGACGCAACTCGCGCCGAAACGGCAGCGGACCCTGTCTACGTGAGGCGCGGGGCGGATCGGCAAGGTAGAATGTCGGGCTTTGATCGTGACCGGAAAGTTCCATGGACCGCCCCACCTTTCGCCGTGAGTTCCTCCATCCCCGCCACTGGCCGCTCTGGCTTGGCCTTGGCGTGCTCTGGCTGGTGGTGCAGTTGCCCTACCCGGCGCTGCTCTGGCTCGGGCGCGTGCTGGGTGCGCTGATGTACCGCGTGGTCGGCAGCCGCCGGGCGATTGCCGCGCGCAACCTGGAGCTGTGCTTCCCGGAACTCTCCGCCGCCGAGCGCAAGCGCCTGCTCAAGGCGAACTTCGCTTCCACCGGCATCGCTTTCTTCGAGATGGCCATGAGCTGGTGGTGGCCGAAGGCGCGCCTGGCCAGGCTGGCGCACATCGAAGGGCTGGAGCACTTGCGCAAGGCCGAGGCCGACGGCAAGGGCGTGATCCTCATGGCCATGCACTTCACCACCCTGGAGATCGGCGCGGCGCTGCTCGGCCAGGTACAGACCATCGACGGCATGTACCGCGAGCACGACAACCCGGTGTTCGACTTCGTCCAGCGCGCCGGCCGCGAGCGGCACAACGCCGATGCCACCGCCATCGAGCGCGAGGACGTGCGCGCCATGCTCAAGGTGCTGCGCGCCGGCCGCGCCATCTGGTACGCGCCGGACCAGGACTACGGCATCAAACAGAGCATCTTCGTGCCGCTGTTCGGCATTCAGGCCGCCACCGTCACCGCCACCACCAAGTTCGCCCGCCTGGGCCGCGCGCAAGTGTGCCCCTTCACCCAGTCGCGCCTGGCCGACGGTTCGGGTTATCGCCTGACCATCCATCCGCCGCTGGAGGACTTCCCCGGCGAGACCGAGGAAGCCGATTGCCTGCGCGTCAACCAGTGGGTCGAGCAGGAAATCCGCCGCCAGCCCGAGCAGTACCTCTGGGCGCACCGCCGTTTCAAGAGCCGCCCCGAAGGCGAACCCAAGCTCTACGACAAGAAGAAGTAGACGCCGGCGGACTAATCTGGAATCGACGTGACAAGGACTTCAGCCGTGACCGACTCCGCCAGCCCAGCGACGACTCCCGCCGTGACCGGCCTGATTCTCTCCGGGGGCGGGGCGCGGGCGGCGTACCAGGTGGGCGTGCTGGCGGCGATCGCCGAGCTGTTGCCGGAGGGCGCCGAGAATCCCTTTCCGGTGATCGTCGGGACTTCGGCGGGGGCGATCAACGCCGTCGGGCTGGCTTGCGGGGCGTCGTCCTTCCCGACGGCGGTGCAGCGGCTCACCCAGGTCTGGAAGGGCTTTCGCACTGGCCAGGTGTACCGCGCCGATTGGCTGGGCGTGGTCAGCCAGGCGTTCAAGTTCCTCGGCCACAGCCTGCTCGGGCTGGGCAAGCGGCAGCCGGTGGCGCTGCTGGACAGCACACCGTTGCGTTACCTGCTGGAGCGCGAGCTGGATCTCTCCGGCATTGCCGCTGCCGTGCGCCGGCGCAACCTGCGCGCCGTGGCGGTCACCGCGTTTGGCTACGAGTCCGAGCAGGCGGTGACCTTCTACCAGGGCCGCGCCACCATCGATCCCTGGCTGCGCCATCGGCGCGTGGGCGTGCCGACGCGCCTGTGCCTGGAGCATCTGCTCGCCAGTTCGGCGATCCCGCTGCTGTTCGCGCCGGTGAAGCTGCAGCGCGAGTACTTCGGCGACGGCGCGGTGCGCCAGCAGGCGCCGATCAGCCCGGCACTGCACCTGGGCGCCAATCGCGTGCTGGTGATCGGCGTGAGCGGCAATCCCACGGTCGGTAGCGCCAACGAACAGGTGGCCAGTTACCGCACCGGCCAGCCGCCGAGCCTGGCACAGGTGGGCATCCATCTGCTCAACAGCACTTTCATCGACAGCCTGGAAGGCGATATCGAGCTGCTGCACCGGATCAATTTCCTCAGTTCGCTGGTGCCGGAGGGCAAGCGCCGCGCGGTGCTTGGGCTACAGCCGGTCGAGGTGCTGCTGATCTCGCCGAGCAAGCCGCTGGACGAGATCGCCGCCGAGTACCGCCACGAGTTGCCGCCCGCCCTGCGCCTGTTCCTGCGCGGGCCGGGGGCGACCAAGGTGAGTGGGGCCGGTGTGCTGAGCTACCTGCTGTTCGAGCCGGGCTACTGCAATGCGCTGATCGAACTGGGCTATCGCGATGCGATGGAGAAGCGCGCGGAGATCGCGCGCTTCCTGGGGATGGAAGACTGGTCGCTGTAATCTGAGCGGCTCTTCGTAGGGACGAGGGGGACGCCCAGTCCTTGCTCGCGAACTGCATGGCACGGGACCTGTTCGCGAGCAAGCTCGCTCCTGCATGAAAAGCAGTGCGGCGGGCCGTCAGACGGCGAATACACCATCGCGGTAATCGCGCAGGGCCTGCTCGATTTCTTCGCGGCTGTTCATCACGAACGGCCCGTACTGCACGATGGGCTCGTTGAGCGGCTTGCCGGCCAGCAGCAGGACGCGCGCGCCCTGGTCGCTGGACAGCCGGATCTCGTCGCCCTGGCCCAGTCGCACCAGGCGATTGGTGGCGACGGTTTCGTCGCCGCGCTCGCCCGGTACTTTCAGCGAACCTTCGTAGACGTACAGCATCACCCGGTGCCCCGCCGGAATGCGTGGGCTGACCGAGGCACCGGCCGGCAGCCGCAGGTCGTAGTAGTGCGGCTCGGTGCCGGGGCGCTGCACGGCGCCATCCAGCGCGGTCTTGCCATCGTCGAAGCGACCGGCGATCACGGTGATGGCCACACCTTGCGTGGTGGTCCCGCGCGGCACGTCTTCCGGTTCGATGTCGCGGTAGCCGGCCGGAGACAGCTTGTCCTTCGCCGCAAGGTTCAGCCACAGCTGGAAGCCGCGCATGGCGCCTTCTTCCTGTTCGGGCATCTCGCTATGGATGATGCCGTGGGCGGCGGTCATCCACTGCACGCCGCCGGGCTTCAGCAGGCCGCGGTTGCCCAGGTGGTCTTCATGGCGCATGTGCCCTTCGAGCATGTAGGTGACGGTCTCGAAGCCACGGTGCGGGTGGGCCGGGAAGCCGGCGATGTAGTCGTCCGGGTTCTGCGTGTCGAACTGGTCGAGCATCAGGAACGGGTCGAAGCGTTCGAGGCCGGGGCCGCCGATCACGCGGGTCAGGCGCACGCCGGCACCGTCGGAGGCGGGGTGGCCGATATGTTGGTCGACCAGGGTACGCAAACGGGTCATGGGAACCTCCTTGATCAGTGAATGAGGCCATCCTAGTCCTAATCGATGAATCAATGGTTGCGAGTTTTTCGTTGTATCAATCGAATTATTGGATGTGTTTGGTGAAAAAGAAACCGCCGCGAAAGGGCGGCGGTTCCGGGTCACTCCTGGATCTGCAGCTTGCGCGCTTCGGTGTAGACGTAGCGGAGCTTCTCGTACTCGAACGGGGAGTTCGTCTGGCCGTAGCGGAAGCCGGTGCTGTAGCGCTTGTCGACGATCTCCAGTACCGGCAGTTCCCAGTATTCGCGGCCGAGGCTGGAGACGTTGAGGTAGTCCACCTCGCGGACGGCCACGAAGTCGGTCACCAGGCCGCCGGTGTCGCGCAGGTTGGAGGGGCCGAGGATCGGCAGCATCAGGTACGGGCCCTCCGGTACGCCCCAGTAGCCCAGGGTCTGGCCGAAGTCCTCGCTGACTTTCGGCAGGCCCATCGCGGTGGCCGGGTCCCAGAAGCCGGCGATACCGAAGACGGTGTTGAACAGCAGCCGAGCGGTGCTGTTCGCCGCCCGTTCGGCCTTGAGCTGGGCCAGGCTGTTGAGCAGGGTCGGCACTTCGCCCAGGTTGCTGAAGAAGTTGCTCACGCCGGTGCGCACGAAGTGTGGGGTGACGTATTCGTAGCCGTGGACCACGGGGAGGAACACCCACTCGTCGAAGCGGTAGTTGAAGTGGTAGACGCGGCGGTTCCACGACTCCCAGGGGTCGTAGACGTTGAGCGCGTCCAGGGTGGCGCGCTCGAACTCGCGCTGGTCCAGGCCGGGGTTGAACTTCAGTGCGTCCATCGGGTGCTTGAAGCCGTCGGCCTGCGGCTGTTCGGAGAAGCCGTTGTCGCTGCCGGGAGCCGGCGTCGGCGTGTCGTCGGCCTGCGCCAGGCCGCAGCACAGCGCCAGGGCGAAAAGCCAGGAAGGGCGGAATGGCATGGGTCAGTTCCCTGTCTGCGCGGTTGCCAGGCCGGGGGCCTGCGCATCCTGTCCTTTGAAGAACGCCAGCATGTCCTGGGCGTTCACGCGGTAGTTGAGGTTGCCGCAGTGGCCGCCGAGCGGGTAGAGCGTCAGGCGGTCGCCGAAGGTGCGGCGCAGGAAACCGATGTCGCCCGGGCCGAGGATGACGTCGTCGGCGTTGTGCATCACGGCGATCTTCGGGCTGTCGTGCAGGTAGTCCTGCAAGGCGTAGAGGCTCACCTGGCCGATCAGCTGCGGCAGGCTGCCGCCGTCGTACCGGGCGCGCCACATGGGGATCAGCTGTTCGGTCATGTAGCACTCGAAATCGCACTGCATGGCGCGCTTGAAGAAGGGCTCCAGACTGGTGCCTTCCTTGATCGGGTAGTTCGGCGGGGTGATCAGCCCGCGACGGTTGATCAGGTCGGAGGTGAAGGCGATGTCGGCGGAGGAGAAACGGAACGTGGCGCCGATCAGCATGGCCATCTCTTCGTTGGAGAGATGCTGTCTGGACTGCTGCAGTTCGTAGAGGAAGGCGTCGTTGAGATCGACGTAGCCTTTCTGCTTGAAGTAGCGCGACAGCTTGCCCAGTACGACCTGGTAGAAGGTCTTGGAGTCGTCGATGCCTTTGACCCGGGTCTGCACCATCTTGTCCAGGTTGCTGACCGAGGTATAGAGGTTCACCGGCGGGTTGAGCAGCAGCACGTGCTTGAAGTTGAAGCTGCGGCGGGTTTCGTCGAGCTGGCTGACGAAGGCGGCGTGCAGGGCGCCAAGGCTGTAACCGGTGAGGTAGTACTCGCTGACCGGCAGGCTGGGGTGTTGCGCGCGCACCGCCTGCATCACCCGGTAAAGGTCATCGGCGTCGTCGGGCGTGTAGCCCGGCGTGGCCAGGCGCGAGGCGCCGGCCATGAAGTCCCAGCTGGTGGGCGAGGAGATCTGCACCACGTGGTAACCGGCGCCGTAGAACAGACGCTTGAGGTATTCCGGTGTGCTGCTGGCGTAATGCGCGCCGGTGCCGGCGATGATGAAGACCAGTGGCGCCTCGTGGTCCTGTTGGGCCAGGCGGTAGTGCAGCTTCTTCACCGGCCAGAAGTTCTCCGGCAACTGGTGCTCGCGTTCCGGGCGCAGTTTCAGGGCGTAGTCGGACTGGCGGATGTCGTCGTCGTTGGGCAACTGCGGGCGCAGGTCCGGCGGCGTCGTGGCGATGGTCGCCTCGAACGGGTTGGTCAGCGGGTAGCCGTAGTTGGCCTGGGCGACGTCGCGGCTGAACGCCGGCCCGGCGAGCCCCAGGGCGAGACAGCCGAGCAGAGCGGCCGCGCGTGAAAGACGTGTCATGGTGGGGAGAGTCCTTTCGGGAAAGAATCAACTCTTAGGGAAGCCGGCCATTATGACCAGCGCATTGCCTACAAGTGCGATGGGGCATCACGCCTTGTGGGCAAGGTCGCGCAGGGCGTCGCCAGTCAGTCGATAGACGGTCCATTCATCCTGTGGGTGCGCGCCCAGGCTGCGGTAGAAACCGATGGCGGGTTCGTTCCAGTCCAGCACGGACCATTCCAGGCGTCCGCAGCCGCGTTCCACGGCCAGCCGCGCCAGTTCCGTGAGCAGTGCCTTGCCCAGTCCGGCGCCACGGGCGGCGGGGCGCACGAACAGGTCTTCGAGGTAGATGCCCGGTTGGCTGAGCCAGGTGGAGTAGTTGTGGAAGAACAACGCGAACCCCTGCGGCTGGCCATCCACCTCGCCGATCAGTACTTCGGCGTAGGGCCGTGGGCCGAACAGGTGGTCGTGCATGCGCTGGGCGTCGGCCTTGACCTCATGGACGAGGCGCTCGTAGTCGGCGAGTTCGGTGATCAGCTCGAGAATCAGTGGGATGTCGGCGGGAACGGCGGGGCGGAGCGTGACGCGTGGCATGGGTGACACCTTGCAGAGTGGGATGCCCGAGGATGCCCCGTGGCCGAGGCCGCTGGCAACCGTTCTACAGGCGCTCCAGGCTTTCCACCCAGATCAGCTCGCAGGCGCCGGCACCGGTGTCCTCGCGGCTCAGCGAACTGACCCAGCGCCAGCCGTCGTCGCCCTCCACGCGCACCAGCTTGCCGCTCAGGCGGATGCGCTCGCCCTTGTCGACCTGCGCCAGGGCGCGGGCCACGCTGTCGTTGGCGGGGATCATGTGCATATTGGCGCTGTGGGTCTCGATGTCCCGGCGCGGGATCGGCATCGCGTCGGCGCGCCAGTGGTACCAGCGGTTGCCCTGGGTGATCCGGATGCCGGCGAGGACGTTCGGGTCGGCCATCGGTCCCCAGCCCAGGGCGAGGTCGGTGGGGGACAGCTCGGCCTCGCGGCCCAGGCGGTAGTCCTCGCGACCCAGTACCCGCGCTTCGAGGCTGAAGTCCTGTAGCGGGTAGACGGCGTAGCGTTCCACCCGGAAGCCGCCACCGGGCAGGGCGGCGCTCTGTGGTGGCGTATGGGAGCGTTCGCCGGGCCAGAGCCACCAGAAGCTGATGATCACGCAGGCCAGCAGGAACAGGTTCGATCGCTTCATCGCGGGCTCCGTCGCGTCGCGCCATGCAGGTGGGCGCAACGCCTCTTGCATCGGCCATTGCGCTGGTTATGCTGGGCGCCGTTTTCGCCCCGGAGAGGCGCCATGCCCCGTCGATTGCCTGTCATCGTGCTGTTGCTCGCGTTGTCGCTCTGGCTGGCGGCCAGCTACGGCGTGCGTTTCGGGTTGATGGAGGATAGCCGCTGGGTCGGGTTGTGCGCCGAACCGGCCAGCCGCTGGGAGTGCGCCGTGCGCGCGCAGTTCGGCTGGCTGATCCACTTTGGTGTCTTCGGCACGCTGGCGCTGGGCCTGTCGGCGCTGGCTTTCCTGGTGCCCGGCCGTACCGGCTGGTGGCTGGCGGTGCTGGGAATGTTCGCCGCGCTGCCGGCACTGGTGCTGTACAACGCCGGTCTTGCGGTGTTCGCCGTGGTGCTGGCCGGATTGCGCCTGGTGCGTGCGCGGCGCTCCTGACTCAACCGGCGTTCGCCCGTACGCCGCTCGCGAGCGGCAGGGGCTGTTGCAGTCCGCGGCAGAGCGCCCCGAGCAGCAGCAGGCTCACCGCCGCCCAGCCCAGCGCCTGCAGGTTGCTCGACCCCTCCAGCAGCAGTTGCGCCGGAAGGCCGAGGGCGATGATCAGGAGCAGCAGCAGGCATTCGCGGCGCGGCGCGTTGACCGGCCGGAACAGGTAGACCAGCGCCGGGAACAGCAGCGCAACGCTGGGGAAGCTGCGGTAGCGGGCATCGAACACCAGACCCAGCATCAGTACCGCGCCGGCGAAGCCGGTCGCCGCCAGCCAGAGCCCGGCGCGTTTCTCCAGCCAGTCGAAGGCGCCGGCGCGCCAGCCCTGGCGCGCGGACAGAGACAGGCTGAGGTGCGCCAGCACCAGCAGGTTCAGCCCGATCAGGCAGGCTGCCCATAGCCATTCGCCCCAGGCGCGGCTGGTCACCACCGCCAGCTCCGTCCACAGCGCGATACAGGCACCCGCCAGCGCGGCACCCAGGGGCAGCAGGAGCGCGGCGCGGGACGAGGCGGGGCGACCGCCCAGCAGCAGGCCGCCGGCCAGGATCAGCCCGGACAGGCCCAGCCACATCGGCCAGCCCGGCAGATTGCTGACTGGCCCGGCGAGTACGCCTTTCTCCTCGCGGTCGGCGCTGAACAGACCCCAGTAGCCGCCCACCGCGCCTTCGCTCCGGCGCTTCCAGGGCTGGTCGAACGCCTCGATCAGGTTGTAGTGCCAGCCCCGTTCCTCGGCCATGTGCACGAAGCCACGGATGAAGCGTGCCTCGTTGACCCGGCTGGGCACGGCGGTTTCGCGCTGGCGGCCTTCGCTGGGCCAACCGGTCTCGCCGATCAGGATGTCCTTGGGTGCGAACTCGCGGCCGAAGTCTTGGCGAATCTGCGCAACATGGGCGAGGGCGTCGTCGATGCCGGCGGGGCTGTCTTCCCAGTAAGGCAGCAGGTGGATGGTGATGAAGTCCACCGCCGGGGCGATCTCCGGGTGGCGGTGCCAGAACTCCCAGACGTCGGCGTAGGTCACCGGCTGGCGCACCTGGGCTTTCACCTTGTGGATAAGTCTGGCCAGGTAGCGCCCGGTGACTTCCTTGCGCAGCAGGGTTTCGTTGCCGACGATCACCGCCTGCACCACGTCCGGGTACTGGTTGGCCGCGTTGATCAGTGCCTGGACTTCTCGCTCGGTATCGACCGGACTGGCGTTGACCCAGGCGCCGAGCATCAGCTTCAGGCCATGCTTGCGGGCCAATGCCGGAATGCCTTCCAGGCCGGTCATGGAATAGGTGCGCACGCACTCGAAGCGCGTCGCCAGCAGGGCCAGGTCGGCGTCCATCTGCGCCGGGCGCAGGACGAAGGGCTGGTCGAAGGGCGACTGGTCCTTGGCGAAGGGGCTGTACGAGGCGCACTGCAGCTTGTGCGTGGGGGTCGCCGCGTCGGGCAGGCTCACAGGCTTGCCGAGGCCGTACCAGAACCCGCACAGGGCGAGGAGGGCGATCAGCAGGGCGAAACAATAGGGCAGGAGCGGAAAGCGTGGAGTCTGGGACATGGCGGCGAGGGCACGCGAACCGTGGCGAGGCGCGCATCTTAGCAATGCCGCCGGTCGGCGTCAGTGCCTGCGAAGGGCTCAGGCGTGACGGTGGATCCAGTTGCCGAGCGGTGCCGCGTCAGCCTTGTCGGCCTGCTCGAAGCGTTTCCAGAACTTCTCGTGGAAGTGGAAGCCCACGGCGTTGCACAACGGCTCGACGATCGCCAGCAGGCCACCCACCGCGATGCTGCCGGTCAGGGCATAGGCCACGCTGAAGGCGATGGTGAAGTGCATCAGGGTGAAGGTGACGGTCTTGAGCATGGCGGCTTCTCCGAGTTGAGAATGATTCTCCGTTGTGGAAAGGCTATCGTGGGGGGAACCCTGGCGGGTAATCGAGTCTCTGTATGGATGCGATAGACGCCACGCCCGTCGTGGATGGAATGGCACGGTCGTGGATGGACGGTTTCTGTCGCGGATCGGACGGCTTGGCGTCGCTCTCAGAGCAGTTCGCCATCAGCGGGCGCCGATCATGAAAGGGCGGCCAAGACCGCGAAATGCGCCGGGTTCGCCCGGACGCTCCGACAAAAAATACGGGGAGAAAACCATGCGAATGATGCGACGCCTGTTGGGCCTGGGCGCGGGACTGGCGCTGTCGGCTGCGGCGGGAATGGCGGCTGCGGCGGCCAAGCCGGAAGTCACGCTGGGCTATGTCGATGGCTGGTCGGACAGCGTGGCCACCACACACGTGGCCGCCGAGATCATGCGTGAGAAGCTCGGCTACCCGGTCAAGCTGATGCCGGTCGCGGCCGGCATCATGTGGCAGGGCGTGGCGCGCGGCAAACTCGACGCCATCCTCTCGGCCTGGCTGCCGGTCACCCACGGCGCCTACTACGACAAGATGAAGGACAAGGTGGTCAACCTGGGCGTGAACTATCCGGGGGCGAAGATCGGCCTGATCGTGCCCGAGTACGTGAAAGCCAACAGCATCGAGGACCTCAAGGCGCAGAAGGCCGATTTCGACGGCCGCATCGTCGGCATCGACGCCGGTGCCGGGGTGATGCTCAAGACCGATCAGGCGATCAAGGACTACGGCCTGGACTACAAGCTGGTGGCCAGTTCCGGCAGCGGCATGATCGCCGAGCTGACCCGTGCGGAGAACGACAAGAAGGCCGTGGCGGTGACCGGCTGGATTCCGCACTGGATGTTCGCCAAGTGGAAGCTGAAGTTCCTCGAAGACCCGAAG
Source organism: Pseudomonas sp. MT3 (assembly GCF_054720805.1). NCBI lineage: Bacteria > Pseudomonadati > Pseudomonadota > Gammaproteobacteria > Pseudomonadales > Pseudomonadaceae > Pseudomonas > Pseudomonas sp. MT3. The sequence goes on along the minus strand of NZ_JBTVPY010000036.1, from coordinate 6,500 downwards.
AAGGTCTACGGCGAAGAGGAACACGTCGACAGCGTCGCCAACCCGGCGCTGGAGAAGAAGGCGCCGGAAATCTGGGCCTTCCTGAAGAAATTCCAGTGGAAGGACGGCCAGGAAATCGGCGAGGTAATGCTCGCCGTACAGAACGGCGAAAAGCCGGACGTGGCCGCGAAAAAATGGGTGGAGGCGCATCCGGATCGCGTCAAGGAGTGGCTGTGATCGCCTAGCTCGCACCCTCGCGCGATACAGAAAAATCCCCCGTGAACGTTCCTGTTCGCGGGGGATTTTTTTATGCCGCAGCGTCTATTCCGGGCTTGTTCGTAAAAATCGCGAAATCGTTCCACCCCCGCTACGACTAAAGTCGTCTGGAGCCCTTGCAGCGCTCACCTAAATTAGGGATCGACGACATCCGCGTCATCCCCGCTGTGAGGACAAGAACAAAATGAACGACAGCATCTATCAGCGGATTGATACCAATCCGCGCTTCAAAGAGTTGGTGGCCAAGCGCGAGCGATTCGCCTGGCTGCTCTCCCTGGTCATGTTGGGCCTGTACGTGGTCTTCATCCTGCTGATCGCCTTCGAGCCGCAGTTGCTCGGCGCGAAGATCAGTGCCGATTCGTCCGTCACCTGGGGTATCCCCATGGGCGTCGGGCTGATCGTCTCCGCCTTCGTGCTCACCGGCATCTACGTGCGCCGTGCGAACGGTGAATTCGACCGCCTGAACCAGGAAATCCTCAAGGAGGCCCAGCAATGAAAGGCCGAATTTCTGCGGCCCTCGCTCTGGCCGCGTTCGCACCCGCAATCTGGGCTGACGCCCTTACCGGCGAGGTACAGCGCCAGCCGCTGAACGTCTCCGCCATCGTCATGTTCGTCGCCTTCGTAGGCCTGACCCTGTGCATCACCTACTGGGCTTCCAAGCGCAGCAAGTCCGCTGCTGATTTCTACACCGCCGGCGGCAGCATCACCGGCTTCCAGAACGGCCTGGCGATCGCCGGCGACTACATGTCCGCCGCATCCTTCCTCGGCATTTCCGCGCTGGTGTTCACCTCCGGCTACGACGGCCTGATCTACTCCATCGGCTTCCTGGTCGGCTGGCCGATCATCCTCTTCCTGATCGCCGAACGCCTGCGCAACCTGGGCAAGTACACCTTCGCCGACGTGGCGTCCTACCGCCTCAAGCAGAAGGACATCCGCACCCTGTCCGCCTGCGGTTCGCTGGTGGTCGTGGCCTTCTACCTGATCGCGCAGATGGTCGGCGCCGGCAAGCTGATCGAGCTGCTGTTCGGCCTGAACTACCACGTCGCGGTGGTCATGGTCGGCATCCTGATGGTGCTCTACGTGCTGTTCGGCGGCATGCTGGCGACCACCTGGGTGCAGATCATCAAGGCCGTGCTGCTGCTCGCCGGCGCCACCTTCATGGCGATCATGGTGCTCAAGCACGTCAACTTCGACATCAGCACCCTGTTCTCCGAAGCCATCAAGGTCCACCCGAAGGGCGAGTCCATCATGAGCCCCGGCGGCCTGGTGAAGGACCCGATCTCGGCGTTCTCCCTGGGCTTCGCGCTGATGTTCGGCACCGCCGGCCTGCCGCACATCCTGATGCGCTTCTTCACCGTCGGTGATGCCAAGGAAGCCCGCAAGTCGGTGTTCTTCGCCACCGGCTTCATCGGCTACTTCTATATCCTGACCTTCATCATCGGCTTCGGCGCGATCCTGCTGGTCAGCACCAATCCTGACTTCAAGGATGCCACCGGCGCCCTGCTGGGCGGCAACAACATGGCGGCCGTGCACCTGGCCGATGCCGTGGGCGGCAGCCTGTTCCTGGGCTTCATCTCCGCCGTGGCCTTCGCCACCATCCTCGCGGTGGTTGCCGGCCTGACCCTGGCCGGTGCCTCGGCCGTGTCCCACGACCTGTATGCCAGCGTGCTGAAGAACGGCAAGGCCAACGAGAAGGATGAGCTGCGCGTATCGAAGATCACCACCGTCTGCCTCGGCGTGGTGGCGATCATCCTCGGCATCCTGTTCGAGAAGCAGAACATCGCCTTCATGGTCGGCCTGGCCTTCTCCATCGCCGCCAGCTGCAACTTCCCGGTGCTGCTGCTCTCCATGTACTGGAAGAAACTGACCACCCGCGGCGCCATGATCGGCGGCTGGATGGGCCTGATCACCGCGGTGGTGCTGATGATCCTCGGCCCGACCATCTGGGTGCAGATCCTCGGCCACGAGAAGCCCATCTACCCGTTCGAATACCCGGCGCTGTTCTCGATGGCCGTGGCCTTCATCGGTATCTGGTTCTTCTCCATCACCGACAAGTCCGCTGCGGCCGACGAAGAGCGCGCGCGCTTCTTCCCGCAGTTCATCCGCTCGCAGACCGGCCTGGGTGCCAGTGGCGCCGTCGCCCACTGATCGCCTGAGCTAACCTGCCGGGGCCGGGGGTGGCAACACCTCCGGCCCCGCTGCTTTGAGACGGGGGCTTCCGGGATGTCCGATTTCAACTTCGCCCTGCCGCCATTCGACCAGTTGCGCCCCCACGAGCGCGAGCAACTGCGCGACGCGCTGAGCGTGGGCTACTACACGGTCGACGAGGTACTGCTGGACGCCGGCGCGGCGGTGCCTTGCCTGTTCATCCTGCTCAAGGGTGTGATCGAGGAGCGCGGCGAGGACGGCAGGCTGTTCGCCCAGTACGCCGCCGAGGACCTGTTCGACGTGCGCGGGCTGTTCTCCGGCAGCAGCAAGCACCGCTACCAGGCGGTGGAAGAGAGCATCGTCTACGAGTTGCCGGCGGAGGTCTTCCACCAGCTCTGCGCGAGCAACCCCGAATTCGCCCGTTTCTTCCGCGCGGACCTTGCCGGCAAGCGCCAGCTGGAGCGCCGCGACGGGCAGAACCTGGCCGAGTTCATCCTTACCCGCATCGCCCGCGAACACCTGCTGCCGGCCATCGAAGTAGAGCCGGCACTGCCCCTGGGCGACGCCGCGCGTCTGCAACTCAGCCGTGGCGCCGACGCGCTGCTGGTGCGTGAGGACGGTGCGCTGGGGATCGTCACCCGCACCGACCTGATGGTCGCGCACTTCCGCGACGGCCGCAGCGAAGCCGAACCCATCGGTCCGCTGGCGCACCGGCCGCTGGCGAGCGTCGAGCTGGGCGATTTCCTGTTCGACGCCATGATTCTGATGACCCGCCAGCGCATCGAGCGCGTGGCGGTCTGCGAGGCGGGCAGGGTGGTCGGGTTGCTGCACCTGACCCAGGTGCTCAGCCTGTTCTCCACCCATTCCCACGTGCTGGCGCTGCGCATCGCCCGGGCCGACAGCGAGACGGAGCTGCGCGCGGCGGCGGAAACCCTGCACACGCTGATCGCCACCCTGGCCGGCAACGGCATCCGCCTGCGCTTCATCATGCAACTGGTCAGTGCGCTCAACGAGCAGTTGCTGGAGCGCCTGTTCGAACTGCAGATCCCGCCGGCGCTGCGGGGCAGGTGCTGCCTGATGGTGATGGGCAGCGAAGGCCGCGCCGAGCAGTTGCTCAAGACCGACCAGGACAACGCCCTGATTCTCGCCGACGACCTGCCGGTGGAGCAGGGCCTGCAATTGATGCAGCGCTTTTCGGCGGCGCTGCTGGCGTTCGGTTATCCGCCGTGCCCCGGCGGCGTGATGGCCAGCCGGCCTGAGTGGTGCAAGCCGTTGTCGGAGTGGCAGCGCGAGCTGCGCGAGTTGCCGCTGCAGGGGCGCCCGGAACAGTTGATGCGCCTGTCGATCCTCACCGATGCCTGGCCGGTGGCCGGCAACCTGCGGTTGTTCGAGGGCCTGCGCGGCAGCCTGAACGCCCTGGCCGGCGACGACAGCCGCTGGCTGAGCGACCTGGCATTGCCGGCCTTGCAGTTCGATACGCCGCTGACCTTCCTCGGCCAGCTCAAGACCCAGGATGCACGCCTGGACATCAAGCGCGGCGGCATCTTCCCCATCGTCCACGGCGCCCGCTCCCTGGCGCTGCGCGAGGGGCTGGAGGAGCGCGGAACCCTGGCGCGCCTGTCGGCACTCAAGGCGCTCGGTGTGCTGGAGGCGTCGCTGGCGGACAATCTGGTCGAGTCCTTCGAGTTGTTCCTGCAACTGCGTCTGCGCCAGCAACTGGACGGCGAGCGCGACGGACGCCAGCAGGGGCTCGACGTCTCGCGCCTGAGCCGCCACGAGCGTGACCTGCTGCGCTATGGCCTGCACGTGGTGAAGAAGTTCAAGCAGAGCCTGATCCGGCACTTCCACCTGGAGACCCGATGAACGCGTGCGCCCGCCTTCCCGATCACCGCTGGTCCGTCTGGCGCCGACGCCTGTACTGGTGGCGCCACGACCCGGCGGACGCCGAGGAGCTGGTCTCGCTGGACCTGGAGACCACCAGCCTCGATCCGCGCAAGGCCGACATCCTCAGCATCGGCGCGGTGCGGATCCGGCGCGGCAAGCTGATCCTCGGCGAACGCCTGGAACTGCTGGTGGAGCCGCCGCCGAGCCTGGACGGCGAGTCCATCCGCATCCACAAGCTGCGCCGCACCGATCTCGAAGGCCAACTGCCGCTGGCGGAGGCGCTGCGCCGGGTGCAGGCGTTCATCGGCGATCGTCCGTTGCTCGGCTATTACCTGTCCTTCGACGTCGCCGTGCTGCGCCGGCACCTGCGCGAGCAACTCGGCGCGCGCCTGGACAACCCGCGGGTGGAGGTTTCCGAGCTGTACCACCGCAAGATGAGCCGGCGCTTTCCCGACCTGCACCTGGACCTGCGTTTCGACACCCTGGCGCGCCACCTGGATATTCCGGTGGAAGGCCGGCATACCGCCATCGGCGATGCACTCACCGCCGCGCTGATGTTCCTGCGCCTGCGCAAGGGCTCGCTGCCGCGCCACCTGGGCTGAACCGCGACCGCCCCTCGATGGTGCAGCCCGGGTGTGAAGGCCGACGCTGTGCGTGATGTCACGCCATCGGTGAGACCTGGGAACGGCCCAAGGGCCACAGGGTGATTCGTCGCACAGCCCTGGCCGTGATGGCGTACTAACATAACGGACCTTTGCCGTTATGGAGTCGAAAGGATGCCGGGTGTCGTACTGGTCGTACTGGGAGTGCTGTGGTTGGTCGTCCAGTGTGGCGTGGGCCTGCTGCCGCTGGCGGATGCCATATCGCTGGAGCCGGTCAGCCAGCCCGAGCGCTTCTGGCAGTTCGCGTTCCTCGGTCCCTCCATTCCCCTGGCCCTGGGGGTGTTCCTGCTGCGCTATCGCGTGCGGCGTTTCGTCGAGCTCAAGCACGAGAGCGTCAACTGCGCCGCCTATCTGCTGGTGTGCGCCGGGACTGCCCTGGTGCTCGGCAAGCTCTGCGCCTTGCTGATCGGTTGAGAGCTGCGACGACGGTTTGCCGGGGGCATTCAGCACCCTGATGTCGCCGCCGGGCCGGCGGGCCTTGGTTACACTTGGCTCACTGTCCTGAACCTCTCTCCCGAACAAGAAAAGGCAAACCTCCCCATGCAGAACCGCATCATGATCACCGGCGCCGGTTCCGGCCTCGGCCGCGAAATCGCCCTGCGCTGGGCCCGCGAGGGCTGGAAGCTGGCCCTGGCCGACGTCAACGAAGCGGGCCTGGCCGAAACCCTGAAACTCGTGCGCGAGGCTGGCGGCGACGGTTTCACCCAGCGCTGCGACGTGCGCGACTATAGCCAGCTGACCCAGCTGGCGCAGTCCTGCGAAGAAAAACTCGGTGGCATCGACATCATCGTCAACAATGCCGGCGTGGCCTCCGGCGGCTTCTTCAGCGAGCTGTCGCTGGAGGACTGGGACTGGCAGATCTCGATCAACCTGATGGGCGTGGTCAAGGGTTGCAAGGCCTTCCTGCCGCTGCTGGAGCAGAGCAAGGGCCGGATCATCAACATCGCCTCGATGGCTGCGCTGATGCAAGGCCCGGCGATGAGCAACTACAACGTCGCCAAGGCCGGCGTGGTGGCGCTCTCGGAAAGCCTGCTGGCCGAGCTGAGCCTGGTGGACGTGAAGGTCCACGTGGTCTGCCCGTCGTTCTTCCAGACCAACCTGCTGGATTCCTTCCGCGGCCCCAGCCCGGAAATGAAGAGCCAGGTCGGCAAGCTGCTGGAAAGCTCGCCCATCAGCGCCGCCGAGATCGCCGACTACATCCACCATGAAGTCGCCCGCGATGTCTTCATGATCCTGCCCCACGAGCAGGGCCGCATGGCCTGGCAGATCAAGCAGCAGAACCCGCAGGCGATCTACGACGAAATGGCGAAGATGGCGGAGAAGATGCAGGCCAAGCGCCGCACGCCCGCATGATCGACGGCGGCTTCCCGCCCCCTTTCGGTGCAGTGAAAGAGGGGCTTGCCCAGTCCGGTGCAACGGGTTAGTTTTACTCACCGGCCTGCCTGGCTGAAGTACGTTGGACCCCGGTGAAAGCCCCGCGAATGTCGTGGGGCTTTTGCTTTTCCGGTGTCCCGTCCTGAATAAGGTTTACACCTTCGCCCTTATTTTCAG
>NZ_JBTVPY010000035.1:0-52721 GCF_054720805.1 Pseudomonas sp. MT3 | reverse complement strand
GCTGAACCTGCCGGCGATCGTCACCACCGACCTGCGCCTGAACGAACCGCGCTACGCGTCGCTGCCGAACATCATGAAGGCGAAGAAGAAGCCGCTGGACGTGGTGACCCCGGACGCCCTGGGCGTTTCCACCGCTTCCACCGTGAAGACCGTGAAAGTCGAAGCGCCGGCTGCCCGCAGCGCTGGCGTCAAGGTCAAGTCCGTTGCCGAACTGGTCGAGAAACTGAAGAACGAGGCGAAAGTAATCTGATGGCTATCCTGGTAATCGCTGAGCACAACAACGGCGCACTGGGCGCTGCCACTCTGAACACTGTCGCTGCCGCACAGAAGATCGGTGGCGACATCGCTGTCCTGGTCGCTGGCCAGAACGTCGGTGGCGTGGCTGAAGCCGCTGCCAAGATCGCCGGTGTTTCCAAGGTGCTGGTCGCCGACAACGCCGCCTACGCTCATCAGCTGCCGGAGAACGTTGCTCCGCTGATCGCTGCTCTTGTTGGTGAGAATGGGGGCAAGGGTTACAGCCACGTGCTGGCGCCGGCCACCACCAACGGCAAGAACTTCCTGCCGCGCGTCGCCGCGCTGCTGGACGTCGACCAGATCTCCGAGATCATCGACGTGGTCAGCGCCGACACCTTCAAGCGCCCGATCTATGCCGGCAACGCCATCGCGACCGTGCAGTCCTCGGCCGCCGTCAAGGTCATCACCGTTCGCGGCACCGGCTTCGACGCCGCGGCTGCCGAAGGTGGCTCCGCCGCCGTTGAAGCGGTTTCCGGCCCGGCGGATGCCGGCAAGTCCGCCTTCGTCGGCGAAGAGCTGGCCAAGTCCGACCGTCCGGAACTGACCGCTGCCAAGATCGTCGTTTCCGGCGGCCGTGGCATGGGCAACGGCGACAACTTCAGCATCCTTTATGCCCTGGCCGACAAGCTGGGTGCCGCCGTCGGCGCTTCCCGCGCCGCGGTCGATGCCGGCTTCGTGCCGAACGACATGCAGGTTGGCCAGACCGGCAAGATCGTCGCGCCGCAGCTGTACATCGCGGTGGGCATCTCCGGCGCCATCCAGCACCTGGCGGGCATGAAGGACTCCAAGGTCATCGTGGCGATCAACAAGGACGAAGAGGCACCGATCTTCCAGGTCGCCGACTACGGCCTGGTGGGTGACCTGTTCGAAGCTGTGCCGAGCCTCGAAGCGGCAGTCTGAGGACTGCCAACACTCCGGGACCTTGCGGTCCCGGCGCTTTTCTCCTCCGGACTGGTTGGCACACCCCATATACAAGGGGCAGAGCCAGTAATGACCAGTGCTCCGGCGTGACAGCAGCCATAACCTGCTGCTCAAACCGGACGAAGAAGGGCTGGTGGAGGGCGAGCGCGTCCAGGCCCAGCCGCGCCTACAGAGCCTCAACGAAGAACTGGCTGCCCTAGGTACTTGTCCTTGTGCCTCGGCGGCGTCGCGGGCTTCGCGCAACTGGTGGTTGAGCGTATCCAGTTCACGGGTGCGGGTGGCGACGCGCTGCGCCAGCCATGATCTGCTGCAGCCGCTGAACGCCGCGCGGCTGCTGCTCTCGACCTTCCGCGAGCGACAGCTGAACAAGCCGGTACGAGGACGGTGCTCAGTTCGCTGGTGCAGGGGTAGGGTGGGGGAGTCCGGGAGACTGCCCTCCGACCCGCGCGACCACAGATCGGTTATTCCACAGACCGATGTGGATGAAACTAGAGTTTGCGGTATTTCCGCAGGCGACGAACCGGCATGGAGCGCTTGCTGCAGCAAGGAGGTCAGTATGAAAGCGCTACTGCTGTTGCTCAGCGTCAGCCTGTTCATCGCACCTGCCGTGGCCAGTGAATGGGATCGCGACGATCCGAAACCAGACCAACCCAGTCCGGTCGAGAGTCCGGCACCGGCGCACGAGGTTTCCCCACCGAACGGCCTTCATCCAGCGTCAGCGAGTACTGTGCCGGCCTCAACCGCCATCACCAATAGCGCTGGGAATATGGTGGCGGGGATCGAGGTGGCGCGCAGGATCTTCAGCGCAAGGATAGGCGGCAAGCCTCGTCGCTGTGATGCCGCAGTCATTGACTTCCCGCGCTGGGAGGGCTTTCCCGTACAGCGTTGCGACTACTATGACACGGGGGTACGCGTTAAGACCTACATGCTCAACCCTTCGATTTATCAGCTCTCCCGATGGACTGTGACCGCCTGCAAGGACGCCGGGGCGATCAACATGCGGGACTGTGTCAGCGTCGTAGCCGAGACCATTATCACGGCCTCAACCGGTGTCTTTCCCGTCTCGGGATTCATACCGGAGCCCGCCAAACCTGCAGGCCGGCACAGCAGTCAAATGCTTTGCCTCCTGTTCAGGGATGGTGTGACGGTGCATTCCGCCCAGTTCGTCGAGGCTCCCGCAGCGGTCAATGGAACCTGTCCATCCGTGGATCACGGAGCATTGGTAACCCGTGCCATGCCATTCGCTCGAGTCGCATCGACCACGCGTGATGAATATCGTGCTCATGGTGGGGCTATCTTCGTCGGAACCGATGGCGACGGTAGCGCGCACTGGCTGGATGTCGTTCGCAAGCTTTATCAGAGGGCCTGGACCAGTGAGCGTAACGAGCTGATTTCAGCGAAGGCCGTGGCCATGCATTCACAGCATCTTTTTGAGTGATTCGAGAGCAGAGAGGGAAAGGAGCATCTACCATGCAATATTGAATTTAACATAATATAGATTATGCGAACTATAAGGTTCGCACGCGGCGATCAGGTATCAGGGAATGCGCCCATAGCGCCCCGGCATCAAAACCTCACCAGCGTGATTCTGAGGCCATTCTCTGTCCACGGAGTTCTCAGTGACGCGATCGCTACCGTGCCTGCTCAGTTCGTCCCGGCCACGTTCGTTGCACCGACCGATTACTCGTAAGCGCTTTCGGTTTCTTAAAAACGGGAATGGCAAATTTGAAGAACCTATCGCTGGATTGCAGGACGACCAGTCGAGCCGTCGCTCACGTGTCATTGCTGCAAAAGTGCATGCGCCGTTTCTCTGGAGAAGCCTCCCGAGGCTTCAACGTAGCGCAGCGCGGACTTCGGATCGCGCCAGCCGACATAGCTCATCAGCGACTTTTGGTCCCATCCATTACGCGTGGCCCAGGTCGCGAATCCGCGCCGCAGTGAATGGCTGCTGTAGCGCTCAGCTGGAAGTCCGGCCCCCTTAAGGATCTTTCGCAGCAGCGGGATCACGCTATGGGGATGCAGCGCTTGCGCGGCCACGTGCCCCCAGCGATCGACACCCCGGAATACTGGCCCTTTGGTTTCGCGCATTTCGTCGCACCAGTCCTGGTAAGCCTGTACAGGACACAGTCTCGCCAGTGCTGGCGCCTGGTAAGTCTGCCCGCGATTGTCGCGGTCGACTTTGCTCCAGGGTAAGTAGATCGCCATCCCCTTCCCTGGCGTAACCGCGATGAATTCAATTTCCAGGCGGCACAACTCATCGCTGCGGAACGCGCGCCAGAACCCTATCAGGAGCAAGGCGCGATCTCGCAGGCAGCGCCGGCGAGTAGGCAAGTCAGTGGATGCGCGAATTCCCTGCTCCAGCCAGATGACGCACTGTTCCAGCTCTTGAAGCTGCAGCGGAGAGGCCTGCTTCTCTTGGCGCGGGTGCAGGAAGCGGATGCCTTTGAGTACCTGCCTTACAACCGGGGCCTTCGTCGGATCGGGAAAACCTTGACTGAGATGCCACTGCGCCAGGGCCGCCAATCGCGTCTTGAGTGTGTTGGCACTGAGCACGCCCGCATGATCGGCCAGGTAGCGCGCGATGGTCTCGCTCGTGGCCGGCAGAAACCCTCCCCAGCTCACCTCGAAGTGCTCGATGGCGGCTCGGTAGCTGCGCCGCGTATTGCTACGCGTAGCTGCTTCTATATACCGATCCACTTCTTGGCTCATCACCACCCTCCTCTACCTTTCGTACCGGCCTGCTGCTGGAGATAGGTACGTCTTTACCTATCACACGTGATAATTCGTGATTATCCAATCTCAAACTAATGAGCACAAACGTTGATTATTCTTGATAAGATGCTACGTATTTACGTATTACATACCACATTACGAAATCATCGGAGACCATATGGCACGCGGCGGAGTCACCAAGTTCCTGGTACAGAAGGCCCGCGTAGCCATACTGGCGCGAGGGGAAAATCCGAGTATCGACGCCTTGCGTGTCGAGCTGGGTAATACGGGCTCGAAATCCACGATCCATCGCTACCTGAAGGAGATAGAGGCCGAGAACGCGCCCGCTGTCGGGGCGCCGCGTACGCTCAGCGAGAATCTGACCGAGCTGGTGGCGCAACTGGCTGGCCAGTTGCAGCAGGAGGCACGGCAGTCCGTTGCGGAAGACAGAGCCGCCCTGTCCCGCGAACGCCTGGACTATCAGCAGCAGGTACGGAACGCCCAGGCGCAGATCGATCCGCTGAAGGCGGCCGTACACGCGTTGGAAGTTCAGTTGCAGGATGCTCGCGAGCAGTTCCAGGCGGTTCAGGAGCAGAAGCACCAGAGCGACCTGGCGAACGCCCGCCTGCGCCAGGTGGGCAGTGACCTGGAAACCCGTCTGCGGGAACGGGATGCGCAGATTCTCTCGCTTGAGGAGAAGCACAATCATGCCCGCCTGGCGCTGGATCACTTTCGCCAGGCGGCCAAGGAGCAGCGCGAGCAGGAGCGCCGGCAGCAGGAGAGCCAGGTCCAGCAGCTCGGGGGCGAGCTCCGGCAGTTGCAGCAGTCTTTGATCGTGCGTCAGGATCAGTTGACCCAGCTCAACCGGGACAATGAGCGCCTGCTCACCGAGGCGCGCTTGCTGCGCAATGAGCAGGAAGCGAAGCATCAGCAGCTCATGCGGGAAACCCTGGCCTCCGAAGTGCTCCGGCAGGACAAGGCCAGGATTGACGGGCAACGCATCGAGCTCGAGGAAAGAAACCAGGAACTGGCCGACGAGCTTCGCCTGTCACAACAACTGCTACGAGAGCAGGCCATCCGGATGGTCGCGCTCGAGGAGCAGGTTCGGCACGCCAGCCAGCGCGAGACGCCTGAGGCGGCAGCGCCCGAGTGACGGGGATGCAGGCGCCCTCCGCGCTTGCCGCAGGTTCATGAGGGTGCCACGCCCTCCTGCTCGAACGCATCGGCAAGGAAATCGATCAGCTTGCGGACTGCGGGCATGAGGCCGCGACGGGAGGGAAATATTGCAACCACGTCGCCCATTTTCGGGAACCAGCCGTCGAGCACGCTGACCAGCCTGCCGCTGGCCAGGTCTTCGCTCACCACCTCTTCCGGAAGAAGCACGACCCCGACGCCCGCCAGCGCACCCTCGCGCAGCACGGATATGTCATCGGATACGATCCGTGGGCGCAGGTGGATGGACGCCGAGGCACCATTCGGTCCGTCCAGCTCCCAGATGTAGTCCTGGACGTGCGGTCCCCAGCAAAGACTGGGCAGTTCGACGAGATCCGCCGGCCCCAATACCCTGTCCGCCCCGGAAAGCATCGTGGGAGCCGCCACCAGGCAGTAACGGCTGAGCGCCAGTTTCCGCATGACCAGCTCGCTGCTTTCCAGCGGTTGATGACGGACGCTCAGGACCAGATCGAAGCCCTCGCTGATGACGTCGACACGGCGATTGAAACTCTTGACCTGCAGTTCGACCACCGGGCATTGCGCCATGAAGCGCGCCAGCATGGGCGCAAGGCGCGAGTCCAGCAACGCCGTCGTGCAGGCCACCCTGACGACTCCACGGGGCTCGGCCCGGCTGCGCTCGATCGTGTCCTCGGCGGCCAGGGCCTGCTCCATCATCGCCACGCAGTACTGGTAATACTCCAGGCCGATTTCAGTGACGGAGAAGTGCCGAGTCGAACGCTGAATCAGCCGCACTCCCAGGCGCTCTTCCAGCCTTGAGACACGGCGGCTCAAGCGCGACTTGGGCAGCCCCAGCACGCGGCCCGCGGGGGCGAATCCACCGTGCTCGACCACTTTGGCGTACAGGAACAGGTCGTTCAGATCAAACATGGAAACTGGCCATCCACACCCTCGTCAACATTATTTCGAACCTACTCATGAAGGGTGACACTCGCAGTATTCCTCGCCCATTCGCGCAATGGGCGTAACGGGGTGGCGCCGGACAGGCGTCATCCCGGTGCTGATGGGACATTCGGGTAACGGATCAGGCACGCTGCGTGACGCGCTTCGACAGCCGGTTACGGCAGGCAGTCAGGATCGGCTGGACGTACGGCATCGCGCTCATCCAGTCCTCAGAACAGGCTGATCGGGTAATCGACGATCAAGCGGTACTCGTCGGCGCTGGAGTTACCCCGGGTGTTGCCTGGGGCGGTATAGCCGTCACCTTCGCGATGGGACGCCCAGCGTGCCGTCAGCGACAGTCCCTTCGCCGGCCCCGCTGGCACCTGGTACTTGAGGGCGAGGTCACGCTCCCAATGCTTGGCGTGCTTCCCGTCCGGGTTATAGATGTAGCCATAGCCGACGCTGTTGGGGTCCACACGGGTCAGGTCCGCCTCGCCGCGCGTATAGGCCGCGATGAACTGCAGTGTCGGCGCGTTGAGGAAAGTCAGGGGTGTTTCGTACTGCACTCGCCAGGACTTTTCTCCCGGTCCGTTGAAGTCGGCGAACTGCTGGGAGTTGCTCAGGTACAGGAAGATCCGGTCGTTCTGCGTGAGGTAGTCGAAAGGCGTTCGGCCATCGACCTTCTGCAGCCCGAGGGTCAGCGTCTGGCCGTAGGCGGTGGCGGCAATCCCGGCACTGTAGGTGTCGTTGTCGATCGTCCCCAGCTGACCGCGACCCTGGTCGCGCGTCCTGAAGTAGTGCAGGTAGGGCTTGAGTACCAGGGTGTCGTTCACCGGGATGGCGTCCGAGAGCCCCAGGTAGTACTGATTCCAGATGTCTTCGAGCTGGCCGCCATAGGCCGACAGCTGCATGCCCCACGGGCCGCTGTAAATGGCGCCCGCCCAGCCCACATGCGGGCTTTCGCGATCCGCCGCGACGCCGGCCTTGTTGCGCGCGCCGTAGGCGGTGACCAGGTGACTATGCCCGCTCTGGTTGCGCAGGCGGGTGGACTCCACGAAGCCCGCATCCAGCCAGAGGTCCTGCAGGCTGTGGTTCTTCAGCGTGACGCCACGATATCCCTGGGGAAACAGGCGGCTCATCCCGCTGGCGATCAGCGGGTTTTCCACCATCTGGTCACCCGCCCTTACCAGGGTATCGAGGTACCTGAGCTTGAGCGCGGCGCCCGCGCTGGAAAAGTCGTCGCCGGGCTTGAGGGCCGAATCCAGCGGCAGCACGCCGGCGCCGCCGCTGCCACCGCCGCCATCCAGCTTGATGCCCAGGAAGCCGTGGGCATCGACACCCACGCCAATGGGCGTGTCGGTGAAGCCGGACCTGAACGAAAGCAGGAAGCCCTGGGCCCACTCGGTCGGGTCGCGGGTGACCAGGTCCGAGTGATTGTCGCGCTGCAGGTAGTAGTTCCTGACCAGGCCGTCCAGCCGAGCGCCCTCCACCAGCCCCGGCGGGATGGAGAGCTCGACGGCCTGCCGCTCATTGATGCCCGTGAAGATGTTGTCCTTCTGTCCAAGGGAGTTGTCGGCCTGGGCGGGCAACGCCAGGAACAGGCCGACGCCCAGGGGCCACAGGCGTCGTTCGACGAATGGGGACCTCATCGTCGAAACGTTCAGGTTCGCCAGGGCAACGGAGGCGCAACCAGGCGAGGGCCGTCGAACCCCTCCACCTCGCCGAACCGGGCGCTACCCTCCTCCCATTCACGTTGTGCCTGGGCGATCCCTTCCTTGCTGTGCCCTACGAAGTTCCACCAGAGGAAAATTTCCTCGCCGAAGGGCACACCTCCGAGCAGGACGGCGCGGGCGTCAGCCGATGCCGTCAGATCGACCGCTTCCAGCCCCCGGCCGAGATAGGCGAACTCGTTCGTGGCAAAGACCTCGCCGTTGATCCGCCACTCGCCCGTCAACGGCAGAACGCCGTACTCGTAGCTCCGCTCCAGGCCAAGCCGGGTGCTGGCCGCCTGCGCCTTCGTGACCAGATCGAGCCCTACCAGGGGCGAGAAGATGCACGTGGGAGCCTTGTATTGCCCGAAGCTCCCGGCCAGGAGCGTCAGGTCGAAGCCATCGGCCTGCCATTGGGGCAGGCTCGCGTAGTGATCGAACATCGGCGGACGATCGCTGGCGGAAGCCGGCAAGGCGATCCACAACTGGACCGCGTGCAGTCGATCCTCGCCCGGCAGGGACTCTTCGGTGTGGGTGATCCCGTAACCGGCGGTCATCAGGTTCACCTGGCCGGGCCGGATCACCTGGACATTGCCCAGGCTGTCGCGGTGGAGCACTTCGCCCTCGATCATCCAGGTGAAGGTCTGCAGTCCGGTATGCGGATGCGGACCGACGCGCAGTCCACTCCCGGAGGTGAAGACCGCCGGGCCGGCATGGTCCAGGAAGCACCAGGCCCCGACCATGCGGCGGTGCCGTGAAGGCAGCAGCCGGCTGACCGAAATGCCGCCACCGACTTCGGCGCTGCGCGAAGTGATCCGCTGGATGGCCCGCACGCCGTCGTTCATCGGGCAGTCGGCGGACGACGACAGCTCGCATTGGGTTTCGTGTGTACTCATCATCAGATCTCCCTGGCCACCGGGATACCCACGACCTCGACCAGCGGGTGCCTCGGTGCGTGTGTCATTCCACCAGCACACTGGTAATGCGGACTTCACCGCTCAGCACCTTGTGAATGGGGCAGGCATTGGCAATTTCCAGCAGGCGCGCCCGCTGTTCGTCCGTCAGCGCGCCGGACAGGCGGATATCCCGTCCGATCTCCACCTGCGACGCTTGCCCCAGCCGTTCCTGCACAACGCTCAGGTCCACATCGATGGACTCCAGCGGTATGCCCTTGCGCTGCGCGTACATGGCCAGCGTGATGGAGGTGCAGGCGCCAAGGGCGGACAGCAGCAGCTGGTGCGGCGTCGGCCCGGTATCTCCACCGCCCAGTTCGGCGGGAACATCGCCGAGCCACGCATGCTGACCATCGCTCACCTTCACCTGGTATGCCACGCCCCCGTAGGATGCACGGACTGTGGGTTCTGCCATGAAAACTCCTGAGTTGAATGTCGAACCGGACGGCCCCGGGCCCGCCAAACGAGGAGCCATGCGCAAGGTCATGGCTGCTCGCTCGTGACAGGCCTGACGAGGCTCGCCGTGGCGGTCAGGTGCGCTGGGAATCCAGTTGCTCGTGATTGGTCGCGACCGACTGGGCCTTCATGTAGCTCTCGATCAGCAATTGATAGTGCGGGAACACGGCGCTGTAGGCTTCCGCCCACTGGGCGGCATCCGCGCGGTTCCAGGTCTGCTGGACTTCGGAGCAGACCGCGGCGGTGTCCATCGGCACCACGCCGGCCTGCACCACCCGCGCCAGGGTGATCTCCTGCGCCATCTTCGAATACGTGCCGGACGCATCGATCACGGCGAAGACCTGATAGCCGGCGTTCACCGCGCTGATGCTGGGGAAGGCCATGCACACGCTGGTGATGGTGCCGGCGATGATCAGTTGCTTGCGTCCCGTCTTTTCCACGGCGGCAACGAAGTCGGCGTTGTCCCAGGCATTGATCTCTCCCTTGCGTGCCACGTACTGGGCATGGGGTGCGGCTTCGTGGATTTCCGGGATCAGCGGGCCGTTGGGGCCTTGCGGCACCGAGGCGGTGGTGATGACCGGGATCTTCGCCAGGGTGGCGATCTTCGCCAGGGTGATGGCATTGGCACGCAGCGTGGTCATCGGCATGTCCTTGACCGTCTGGAACAGACCGCTCTGGTGGTCGATCAACAACATCGCTGCGTTATTGGGATCGATCTTGGGAATCTGGCCGTTGAAGTTGGCGACTTGTGCGAAATTGCTCATAGCTCTTTCCTCGTTCTCGGGTAGAAGGCCATCCAGGCCGTAGCCCCGCATTCCGCCGCGGGGATTTATCAGGTTAGTTACGCACTTGCATGACGTTGCGACCGTCAGTCGTTCAGTTGGCCGAACCGACCACTTTCGAAGTCCTGGACCGCCTGACGTATTTCGCTTTCGCTGTTCATCACGAAGGGCCCATAGCCGACAATCGGCTCATCGATGGGCTCGCCGGCCAGCAGCAGCACCTGAGCGTCCCCGTTCGCCTCCAGCAACACCTCGTCATCGGCCCGGTCGAACAACACCGTCTGGGCCTCCCGCACGAGCTCGCTGCCGTTCACCAGCAAGGTGCCATGCAGGACCACCAGGGCCGCGGTGTATCCAGGGACCAGTGGCAGGCTGAGCGGTTTTTCGCGCTTGAGCCGCAGGTCCCAGACGTCGATGGGGGTGAAGGTCCGGGCGGCGCCCTGCTGCCCGGCGAACTGCCCGGCAATCAGGCGAAGCGTGCCGGCGCCATCGGCCAGCGCGATGCTGGGAATGGCGCTGTCGAGAAGGGTCTGGTAGCGCGGAGCCGACATCTTGTCCCGGGCCGGCAGGTTGACCCACAGCTGCACCATCTCCAGGGTTCCGCCGCTGCGGCTGAAGGCTTCGGAGTGGAACTCTTCATGCAGGATGCCCGATGCCGCCGTCATCCACTGCACGTCGCCGGGGCCGATGCGCCCGCCCGCGCCAGTGGAGTCGCGATGCTCCAGTTCGCCCTGGTAGACGATGGTGACCGTCTCGAAACCGCGATGGGGGTGCTGCCCCACGCCCCGGCGGCCCGGCGTCGGCGGAAAGTCTTGCGGCCCGGCGAAGTCGAGCAACAGGAAGGGACTGATGTGCTTGCCCAGGCTGTCGTAGGAAAACAGCGTGCGAACCGGAAACCCGTCGCCCACCCAATGGGGCCTTGGGCTGGTATAGACACCCAGAATCTTCTTCATTGCGCACCTCCCGCAACCAACGGCAGTAACGGTAGTTCCGCAACGATGTTCCCGGTAGAGCCATAAACTGCTCCTCAGAGTTCCATTCCCGGAACACTGCTTCCGCTTCCACCGGTGATCAGGCCGTCCGGTGGACTGCGTGTAGGTGGGCCTATTCCTACGAATGACTGAAGATATTCAGGCGACGGCAGAACCCGGCTGAAGCTGCCAGCAGCCCCGGAGCCGCAACGTGAATCCCGCGCGGCTCCGGGGCTCGCTAACGTCGCGGTCACGCCACGACGGGAATCAGCGGGTCGGCGGCGGCCAGCGCCACGGCACGGTCAGCCGCCGGTGGGTAGATCCACTGGGTGTTGATCTGGGTCTTGAGCTGCTTGCCCTCCTCCCCCGTCAGCTTGACCTGGCGGTCCCAGCCTTCGGTATACACCGCGCCCCAGCCGCCCAGGTCCAGGCAGGTGACGTACTTGGGTTGGCTGTAGGGAATCGGCGCGACGCCCAGCAGGTCGGCGGCGGCGTTGTTGCCGGCCGAGCGGCCCAAGGAGATGGCGTGCTGGCAGGTCATCAGAGCATGGTTGCCGAGGTCGTCGGTGGCGGCGTAGGCGGTGTCGCCGGTGGCGTAGATTTCATCCTGGCCCAGCACCTTGAGGTTGCGGTCGACGTGCAGGCGGCCGCGCGGGCAGCGCGGAGCATCGATCTGCGCGGTCAGCGGCGAGGCTTTCACGCCGGCGGCCCAGATCACCGTGCGGGTTTCGATACGCTCGCCATTGGCCAGGGTCACGCCATTCTCATCCACCGAGCTGACCGGCGCGCCCAGGCGCCAGGACACACCGAGGGTTTCGCTGGCGTGGGCGATGATCTCGGCGATCGAGTCGCCCATCGCCGCGCCGATGCGCTGGCCCGGATCGACGATGATCACATTCAGCGCAGTCTCCTCGCCCAGGATCGCCCGCAACCGGCCGGGCATCTCGGTGGCCGTCTCGATGCCGGTGAAGCCGCCGCCGACCACAACCACGGTGTTGCGCGCCGGGCTCTCCGGCAGCGCGGCCAGCGCGTGCAGGTGTCGCTCCAGCTCCACTGCCGACTCGAGGCTGTCCACGTCGAAGGTGTGACGGTCGATGCCCGCCGCCGCTGGCCGCGCCACTTCGCTGCCGGTCGCCAGCACCAGACGGTCGTACGGCAGTTCGTGCGACTGGCCATCGGCACCGGTGTAGCGCACGCGGCGGGCCTGGCTGTCGATGCCGGTGGCGCTGCCCTGGATGAAGTTGACGCCGACCGCGTCGAACAGCGCGCCCAGTGGCACGGTGGTACCGGCGACGTTGTGTTCGTAGAAGCGCGGGCGGATGCGCAATTCGGCCTGCGGTGCGAGCAGCGCGACCGCCGCGTCCGCGCCCTGCCGGTCGAGCAGGCGTACCGCGCTGAGGGCGCTCCAGAGGCCGCCGAAGCCGGCGCCGACGATCAGGATCTGTTGTTTCATGACATGCTCCAGAAAGAGGTCGAGGGGGAATCTCACCGGCCTGCTGCCGGACTACGGAGCGAATTGTGCGGGCAACGGTGGCCGAGGTATTTATCCAATTCCCGGTAAAACGACGGGGCCACTTCCGGGGCCGGGCACTGTCCTCCCCCCCGCCGCATCGGAGCCAGGAGGCACCTCGCGGTTCATGCCATGTCGCTACGGCTGAACTCCTCGGCGAGGAAGTCGATCAGGGTCCGCACCGACGGAAGCAGGCCACGCCGCGACGGGAAGATCGCATGGACGATCCCGCACCTGGGGGTCCAGCCCGGCAGCAGCTCCACCAGTGCGCCGGAGGCCAGGTCCTCGCGCACTGCGACCCTCGGCAGGTGTGCGATACCGACCCCCGCCACCACGCTGTTGCGCAGGGCCAGCAGGTCATCGGTGACCATGCGCGGCCGGTGCGCAATCACCAGCCGCTCGCTATCGGGATTGAACAACTCCCACTGGTACTCCCGCTGCGAAGCGCCCCAGTGCAGGCTCGGCAGGCTGCCGAGGTCCTCGGGCCGGAAGTTCCCTGACAAGCGCGCCACCAGTTCCGGATGCCCCACCAGGCATTGGGTACTGTTGGCCAGTACCTTCATCACCATGTCGGTGTTCTCCAGCGGCGGGAAGCGCACTCGCAATGCCACGTCGAACCCCTCATGGAGCAGATCGACGCGCCGGTTGGTGCTCTCGATGAACAACTCCACCATCGGGTACTTGAGCATGTAGCGCGTCAGCATCGGCCCCACCCAGGAATTGAGCAGTGTCGTCGGACAGGCCAGGCGCACCAGCCCGCGCGGCTCGCTGCGGTTGCGTTCGATCACTTCCGCCGCGCCCTCCGCCTCTACCCGCATGGCCAGGCAACGCTGGTAATACGCCTGGCCGATCTCGGTCAGCGAACAGTGCCGGCTGGTGCGCTGCAGCAGGCGCACGCCCAGGCGCTCCTCCAGCTCGGCCACGCGCCGGCTGAGCTTGGACTTGGGCATGTCCAGAGCGCGGCCGGCCGCAGCGAAACCACCATGCTCCACCACCTGGGTGAAGTAGTAGAGGGTATTCAAGTCTTCCATTGTCGTTCCCCATATAGAACGCTAGAGATGATTTTTGCAGTCTAGCGCACCAAGGGTGTCGTTTTTAATCTTTTGCCACGCAGCCAACGCGCTGCAAACCGCCTGAGGGTTCACTACCCGACGGCCCTATCCCAAGGCATTGCGAGGAACGCACCATGACGACTTCTTTCACCTACAACCGTCTCGACAAGAACAACGCCGCCGTTCTGCTGGTGGATCACCAGGCCGGCCTGCTCTCGCTGGTTCGTGATATCGAGCCGGACAAGTTCAAGAACAACGTCCTGGCCCTGGCCGACCTGGCCAAGTACTTCAAGCTGCCAACCATCCTCACCACCAGCTTCGAAACCGGCCCCAACGGCCCACTGGTGCCGGAACTCAAGGAAATGTTCCCCGATGCGCCCTACATCGCCCGCCCCGGCAACATCAATGCCTGGGACAACGAAGACTTCGTCAAGGCGGTCAAGGCCACCGGCAAGAAGCAACTGATCATCGCCGGCGTGGTCACCGAGGTGTGCGTGGCCTTCCCGGCGCTCTCGGCACTGGAAGAAGGCTTCGAGGTGTTCGTGGTGGCCGATGCATCCGGCACCTTCAACGAAGTCACCCGTGACGCTGCCTGGCGCCGCATGGAGGCCGCCGGCGCACAACTGATGACCTGGTTCGGCGTGGCCTGTGAGCTGCACCGCGACTGGCGCAACGACATCGAAGGGCTGGCCGCGCTGTTCTCCAATCACATCCCGGATTACCGCAACCTGATCACCAGCTACAACGCCCTGAGCGGAGGCAAGTAAGGCGCCACGCAGGCCGGCACCTTCCAAGAGGCGCCGGTCTTGCGGCATCGGCAGGCATTTGAGGCATCATTTCAGATGCTGGGCCAGAGTGACGCCAGCTTCCGCTTCCCAGCCCCCGATAGAAACGCCCCGTGAGCCGGCAGGCACAGGGGGCGTTGGTCCCAACGATCAGCGCAGATCGAACCGATCGAGATTCATCACCTTGGTCCAGGCCCTGGCGAAGTCATCGACGAACTTCTGCCCGGAGTCGGAGCAGGCATAGACCTCCGCCAATGCCCGCAGTTGCGAGTTGGAGCCGAACACCAGGTCGATGCGGGTGCCGGTCCATTTCACCTCGCCGGTCTTGCGATCGCGTCCTTCGTACAGCTCGTTGGCAGAGGATGTCGGTTTCCATTCCGTGCCCATGTCCAGCAGGTTGACGAAGAAGTCATTGCTCAGGGTGCCCGGCTTGCCGGTGAACACGCCATGCGGCGACTGGTCGACGTTGGCGCCCAGCACGCGCAGGCCCCCGACCAGGACGGTCATTTCCGGCGCGGTCAGGGTCAGCAGTTGTGCCTTGTCCACCAGCAGGTGTTCCGGCAGGACCGGGTACCTGGCCTTGAGGAAGTTGCGGAAACCATCGGCGCGCGGCTCCAGCATGCCGACCGACTCCACATCGGTCTGCTCCTGGCTGGCGTCCATGCGCCCCGGCGCGAAGTCCACGGCGACACCGTAGCCGGCATCCTTGGCGGCCTTCTCGACGGCGGCGCTACCGGCCAGCACGATCAGGTCGGCCAGGGAGATTTTCTTGCCACCGGCGGCGGAACCGTTGAAATCGCCCTGGATGCCTTCCAGCACCTTGAGCACCTTGGCCAACTGCGTGGGCTGGTTCACCGGCCAGTCCTTCTGCGGTGCCAGGCGGATGCGCGCGCCGTTGGCGCCACCGCGCTTGTCGGAACCACGGAAGGTGGACGCCGAGGCCCAGGCGGTGGAAACCAGTTCCGAGACGCTCAGCCCGGAAGCCAGCACCTTGGCCTTGAGCGCCGCCACGTCGTTGGCATCCACCAGAGGATGATCGACCGCGGGGATCGGGTCCTGCCAGATCAGTTCTTCAGCCGGTACTTCCGGGCCCAGGTAGCGGGCGCGCGGGCCCATGTCGCGGTGGGTCAGCTTGAACCAGGCGCGGGCGAAGGCCTCGGCCAGTTGCTCGGGATGCTCGTGGAAACGCCGGGTGATCTTTTCGTAGATCGGGTCGGTGCGCAGCGAGATGTCGGTGGTGAGCATGGTCGGGCCGCGGCGCTTGTTCGGGTCGAACGGGTCCGGGATGCTGCCCGCCCCGGCGCCATGCTTGGGCTGCCACTGGTGGGCGCCGGCCGGGCTCTTGGTCAGCTCCCATTCGTAGCCGTACAGGTTCCACAGGAAGTTGTTGCTCCACTTGGTCGGGGTGGAGGTCCAGACCACTTCCAGGCCGCTGGTGATGGCATCGGTGCCCACCCCGGTCTGGTAGCTGCTGCGCCAACCCAGGCCCTGTTCTTCCAGGCCGGCGGCTTCCGGGGCGGCTCCGACATTGTCGGCGGGGCCCGCGCCGTGGGTCTTGCCGAAGGTGTGGCCGCCGACGATCAGCGCCACGGTTTCCTCGTCGTTCATCGCCATGCGCGCGAAAGTCTCGCGGATGTCGATGGCGGCCGCCAGCGGGTCGGGGTTGCCGTTGGGGCCCTCCGGGTTCACGTAGATCAGGCCCATCTGCACGGCGGCCAGCGGGTTTTCCAGGTCGCGGTCGCCGGTGTAGCGCTCGTCGCCCAGCCAGGTCCTCTCGTCGCCCCAGTAGACGTCCATGTCCGGTTCCCATACGTCTTCACGACCGCCGGCGAAGCCAAAGGTCTTGAAGCCCATTGACTCCAGCGCGACGTTGCCGGTGAGGACGATCAGGTCGGCCCAGGAGAGCTTGTTGCCGTATTTCTGCTTGACCGGCCAGAGCAGCCGGCGGGCCTTGTCCAGGCTGACGTTGTCCGGCCAGCTGTTGAGCGGGGCGAAACGCTGTTGTCCGCGCCCCGCGCCGCCCCGGCCGTCGCCGATGCGGTAGGTGCCGGCGGCGTGCCAGGCCATGCGGATGAAGAGCGGGCCATAGTGGCCGAAGTCAGCCGGCCACCAGTCCTGCGAGTTGGTCATCACGGCCCGCAGATCCTGCTTCACCGCGTTGAGGTCGAGGCTCTTGAACGCCTCGGCGTAATCGAAGGATTCCTCCATCGGATTGGACTTGGAGGAGTGCTGGTGGAGCAGGTCCAGCCTCAGCTGATTCGGCCACCAGTCACGGTTCGTCGGGCCGCCACCAGCGGTGTGGTTGAACGGGCAGCTCGCTTTTTTTTCGTCACTCATCACAGGCTCCTTATCTGCGCCCATGCAGCGGCGCTGTGGCTTCACTTAACCCTCAGAAGATAGATCAAATGAGAGACAGCGCTATGACTGAGCCATTGGAGTTATTGATCGGTCGATGCGGTAAAAGGCTATGACCGCCCGAGGGGCCGAACTTGAGCGTCCCCTCCTCCCGGACATTCGCCCCGTTCTAGACCGGATCAGGAACAACCTGGCTGTCGTTGAGGTATGACAGCCTTTTATGTCGGACCAGCGGTTAGGGTTGCATCAGACCCTTCCTACTTCGGCATACGCCGGGAGTCCAATATGACCGCAATGCGACCCGACGGAGGCAACGTCGCCCAATCCGGTGCGGGAGACTGGCACCGCAAGAGCGTGGAGCAGACCCTGGCCGATCTGCAGACCGGCACGGACGGCCTTGCCCCCGACGAGGCCTGCACCCGGTTGTCGCGCGTCGGCCCCAATGCGCTGCCGGCCAAGGCATCCGAACCGATCTGGCTGCGCTTCATGCAGCACTTCAACGACGTGCTGATCTACATCCTGCTGGTGGCCGCGGTGGCAACCGCGCTGATGGGCCACTGGACCGATACCCTGGTAATCCTGCTGGCGGCGGTGATCAATGCCAGCATCGGCTTCTTCCAGGAGAACAAGGCGGAAAAGTCCCTGGCGGCCCTGCGCGGCATGCTCAGCAGCAGCGCCCGCGTGGTGCGCGGCGGACAGAAGATCGAGGTGGACGCCAGCGAGCTGGTGCCCGGCGACATCGTGATCCTGCGTCCCGGCGACAAGATTCCCGCCGACGTGCGCCTGTTCGACGTGCACCACCTGCAGGTCGAGGAATCCATGCTCACCGGTGAATCCCTCACCGTGAGCAAGCACGCCGATGCGCTGGAGCGGGATGCGTTGCTGGCCGACCGCACCAACCTCGGTTTCTCCGGTACCAACGTCAGCGCCGGCAACGCGCGCGGCGTGGTGGTCGAGACCGGTCCGTCCACCGAACTGGGCCGCATCAACCGGATGATCGCCAACGTCGATGAAAGCGAAACGCCGCTGCTGCGACAGATCGGCGAACTGGGCAAGCGCATCTTCCAGTTGATCGTCGGGATGATGCTCGCGCTCTTCGTCGTCGGCTTCTTCTGGCACGACTACCCGTTCGGCGAACTGCTGCTGTCGCTGATCAGCCTCGCCGTGGCCTCGGTGCCCGAGGGCCTGCCGGCCATCGTCTCGATCATCCTGTCCCTGGGCGTGCAGCGCATGGCGCGCAACAAGGCGATCATCCGCAAGCTGCCGACGGTGGAAACGCTGGGCGCGATGAGCGTGATCTGCTCGGACAAGACCGGCACCCTGACCATGAACGAGATGACCGTGAAGAGCGTGCTGCTCGCGGACGGTCTCTACGGCGTGGGGGGCCAGAGCTACGAGCCCAAGGGGCGCATCACCTTCGGTGGCGCGGGCGACGCGCCGGACACGGCGCAACAGGGTGTGCTGGAAGCCTTCATTCGCGCGGTGGACATCTGTAACGACAGCAGCCTGCAACGCGATGACGAGGGTCGCTGGACAGTGGTTGGCGGGCCCACCGAGGGCGCGCTGAAAGTGCTGGCGCGCAAGGCGGCGCTGCCGGAGATCGAGTTCCGCAAGTTCGGCAAGATCCCCTTCGACTCCGCCTACAAGTACATGGCCCGCCGCTGCGACGTCGCCGGGCAGAACCTGATCTACCTCAAGGGCGCGCCGGACGTGCTGCTGCGCATGTGCCAGCAGCAACTGGGCACCGACGGTGCGCAGCCGCTGGACCACGACTACTGGGAACGCGAGATGCACCACATCGCCGGCCAGGGGCTGAGGATGCTGGCGGCGGCCTACAAGCCGGTGCAGCCCGACGACGGCGTGATCGACCATGAAGACCTGCAGCACGGCATGATCTTCCTCGGCGTCGCCGGCCTGATGGACCCGCCGCGCCCCGAGGCCATCGAAGCCATCGCCCTGTGCAAGCGCGCCGGCATCCAGGTGAAGATGATCACCGGCGACCACCCCGACACCGCCGTGGCCATCGCCGGCATGCTCGGCATGGGCCACGAGCTGCAGGCCATGACCGGGCAGCAACTGGAGCAGGCCGACGACGAGCAGTTGAAGTCCCTGGCCATGCAGTACTCGGTGTTCGCCCGCACCAGCCCGGAGCACAAGCTGCGCCTGGTCCGCGCGCTGCAGGCCAATCGGCAGGTGGTGGGCATGACCGGCGACGGAGTGAACGATGCGCCGGCGCTGAAACAGGCCGACGTAGGGATCGCGATGGGTATCAAGGGCACCGAGGTGACCAAGGAAGCCGCCGACATGGTGCTCACCGACGACAACTTCTCCACCATCACCAACGCCGTGCGCGAGGGCCGGCGCGTCTACGACAACCTGAAGAAGACCGTGCTGTTCATCCTGCCGACCAACATGGCCCAGGGCCTGCTGATCGTCATGGCGATCCTCGCTGGCGCGGTGATTCCGCTGGCGCCGCTGCAGATCCTGTGGATGAACATGGCGACCTCCACCACCCTCTCCTTCGCGCTGGCCTTCGAACCGGGCGAGCCGGGGATGATGCGGCGCCCGCCACGCAATGCGAAGGAATCGATCCTCAACGGCTTCGCCGTCTGGCGGGTGCTCTACGTGGGCGGACTGCTCACCGCCGCGGCGTTCCTGCTGGAAGCCTGGATGGTCAGCAACGGCCAGGACACCGACCATATCCGCACCATGATCCTGCACACCCTGGTCACCGCGCAGTGGGCGTACCTGTTCAACTGCCGCCTGCAGGAAGCGTTCTCGCTGAACATGGCGCTGCTGCGCAACGGCGCGCTGCTCACCGTGACCCTGGCGCTGATCCTGCTGCAGTGCTTCGTGATCTACGTGCCCTTCATGCAGAACGCCTTCCATACCGTCGCCCTGCCCTTCAGCGGCTGGCTGATTTCGCTGGGCATCGGCATCGCAGTGTTCTTTGCGGTGGAGCTGGAGAAGCACCTGGTCCGGCACTGGAAGGCCGCGCGCGGCCGGGTTCGGGCATCGCCATGAAAACCGGGGCCCAGGCCCCGGTTTTCGTCTGCATGACTGGGCGCCGAAGGGTTCAGAGCGCCAGGTCGTTGGCGGCCTTCTCGGCCGGTGCGGCAGTCGCGGACGGCGTGGCGGGAGTCAAGTCAATGGCCGGCGGCGGGTCCAGTTGCAGGACGTCGCTGGTGTAGGCCCACTCCTGCCGGGTCTTCTCCGGATTGTCGTTCAGCCGGGTGCCGTAGCTCGGGACGATCTGGCGGACCTTCGCCTGCCATTGCGGCGTGGCGAGTTTGTCCTTGAACACCTTCTCCAGCACGCTGAGCATGATCGGCGCGGCGGTGGAAGCGCCCGGCGAGGCGCCCAGCAGGCCGGCAATGCTGCCGTCGGCGGAAGCGACGATCTCGGTGCCGAGCTTCAGCACGCCGCCCTTGTCCGCGTCGCGCTTGATGATCTGCACGCGCTGGCCGGCCTGCCACAGGCGCCAGTCCTCGGCCTTGGCTTCGGGGAAGTATTCGCGCAGCGCGGCGAGACGATCGTCGTCGGAAAGCATCAGCTGGCCGGCGAGGTATTCCACCAGCGGGTACTCGTCGATGCCCACGCGGGTCATCGGCCAGACGTTGTGCACGTTGGTGCTGGCCAGCAGGTCGAGGTAGGAACCTTCCTTGAGGAACTTGGTGGAGAAGGTGGCGAAGGGTCCGAAGAGGATCACGCGCTTGCCGTCGAGCACGCGGGTGTCCAGGTGCGGCACGGACATCGGCGGCGCGCCGACCGACGCCTTGCCGTAGGCCTTGGCCAGGTGCCGCTGGGCGATGGTCGGGTTCTCGGTGACCAGGAACGAGCCGCCCACCGGGAAGCCGGCGTAGTCCTTGGCTTCCTCGATGCCGGATTTCTGCAGCAGGCGCAGCGCGCCGCCGCCAGCGCCGATGAAGACGAACCTGGCGTCGGTCTGGGTGACGCTGCCGTCCTTGAGGTTCTTGTACTCAACGCGCCAGGTGCCGTCGTCGTTGCGGGTGATGTCCTCGACTTCGCTGGAGAGCTTCAGGCTGAAGTTCGGCTGGCTCTGCAGGTGCGCGGCGAAGTGGCGGGTGATCTCGCCGAAGTTCACGTCGGTGCCGATGGGCGTCCAGGTGGCGGCGATCTTCTGCGCCGGGTCGCGGCCCTGCATCATCAGCGGCACCCACTTGGCGATCTGCGCCGGGTCCTCGGAATACTGCATGCCACGGAACAGCGGGCTCTGCTGCAGGGCTTCATAGCGCTTCTTGAGGAAGGCGATGTTGTCATCGCCCCAGACGAAGCTCATGTGCGGGGTGGTATTGATGAACGAGCGCGGGTTCTTCAGTACGCCGTTCTGCACCTGCCAGGCCCAGAACTGACGGGAGATCTGGAACGACTCGTTGATCTCCACGGCCTTGGCGATGGTGACGTTGCCGTCTTTATCCTCGGGGGTGTAGTTCAGTTCGGCCAGGGCGGAGTGGCCGGTGCCGGCGTTGTTCCAGCCGTTGGAGCTTTCCTGGGCGACGCCGTCGAGGCGCTCGACCATCTCCATGCTCCAGCCGGGCTCCAGCTCGTTGAGCCAGACGCCCAGGGTGGTGCTCATGATGCCGCCGCCGATCAGCAGCACGTCGACTTTCTTGGTTTCCGCGAAGGCGGGCGCGCAATTCACTGCCAGAGCGAGGCCCAGCAGCGCCCCGCTAACTTTCTTGATCATCGAAAGGTTTTCTCGTCGTTAGGGCTTGGCCTGCCCCACCGGCGTCATTCAGCGTGAAGGCCGGGCCCGGCGCGCAAGGGTGCGCACGATGGGCAAGGCGACAGATGACGAGGATGAGTCAGGGCTCAGTTCCCTCCTCCGCCGGCTCTGTGGCCTGCTCGATGGAATGAGGGACGTCCTGCGCAGAGAGGCTTTTGTTGTAGGAAGAATGCATGGTCTGCTGAAACGTTTGTGCATTCTATAGAAAGCGAACTGCATCACCAACCTTTACAGTCAACTATCAATGGTCCGAGTCACGCGCAGGCCGTTTCTTCTTGTTTCAACCCGAGCTTCCCGACATGCGTACAAGCGGACCCTGTCCGCGATAGATCCGTATAGCGCCCAAGCGTTCGCGAGCAAGCTCGCTCCTACAGGCTCGGCATCGGAGCGCTTTTCGTAGGAGCGAGCTTGCTCGCGAACCTGCCCCAGCACCGGCCTACCCGGCAAATCGACCACAGCCCCACGCACCACAACGTTACCGAAGCGCACCGCCAGCGCGCACGAATCGCGCTGCCCGTTACCGTTTCGCCCCTTCCCCCGCCGCAATTCCTACGCCACTTCCCTATGCCCACCGCTCTACCCCGCCCAATTTCGATCGTTTCGCCATCCTTGGCACGGCAACTGCTTTATTACATACATGGATAATTGGATCCATAAATCCAAAGGAGCGATCCCATGCGCCTGGTACCCGCTGCCCGCCCGCCGATGAGCGCCGAAGACGAGGCTTACGACTATCTCCTCCAGGCCATCTGCACCGGCCGCTACAAGACCGGCGACCGCCTGGTGGCCGAAGATATCGCCAGCGAGATCGGCATGAGCCGCATGCCCGTACGCGGCGCCTTCAAGCGTCTGGACGCCGAGGGCCTGGTGACCCTGCGGCCCAATCGCGGGGCCATTGTCAGCGGCCTGAACATCGAGGAAATGCGCGAAGTCTTCGAGATGCGCAGCGCCCTGGAGGGCCTGGCCATCCGCATCGCCGTGGCGAAACTCTCCGAACGCGACATCGCCCGCCTGGAACGCATGCTCGACGAGATGGACGATTACCGCGACGACAGCGCCGAGTGGGTCAGCCGCCACCGCGCTTTCCACGAATACCTCTGCAGTCTTGCCGGGCGTCCGCGCCTGCTGCGCCAGATCACCGCGCTGTACTCGGTGATCGAGCCGCACATGCGCCTGTGGCTGCAGCACGTCGACAAGCCCATGAGCGCCCGCGAGGAACACACCGTGATCCTCGACGCCCTGCGCTCGGGCGATGCCCGCGAAGCCGAGCGGGTGATCTGCGACCACATCGAGGGGACCATTCCCTCTCTCGCGAAATTCCTGGAGGCGCAAGCCACCTGAGCCGCCATTCACGGAGCGCGCAAGCCACCCAAGCCCGATCCACCAAAGAGAGGAAGCAACGGGCGCCTAGACCCGTACTTCTGTGTCCCTGAACTGCCCCTGGCAACCCCACCCCGGAGCTCAACATGTTCGAACGCAGGATCCCACAGTGCCTTCTCGCCCTTTGCCTGGCCGCGCCCCTGGCGCACGCCGAGGTGAAGATTCCCGACCGTTTGCAGAACGTCGACAAGGTGACCTTCTGCGGCGGCATGGACTCGCCGCCGATGGGGTTCTATGACGCCTCGCAGAAGCTCACCGGGGTGACCATCGACCTGGGCGAGGCGATCGCCAAGCGTCTGGGCGACAAGAGGATCGACTGGCGCATCACGCCCTTCTCCGGGCTGATCCCGGCGCTGCTCGCCGGTCAGTGCGACATGCTGGTGGACCAGCTGTTCGACAAGCCCGAGCGGCGCGAAGTGATCGACATGGTCAACTACATGTACTCCAGCCAGGCCGTGGTGGTCGCTAAGGGCAACCCCGAGGGCATCCGCACGCTGGACGATCTCTCCGGCAAGAAGGTCGCGGTGCTCAACGGCTCGACCATCCGCACCCTGCTCGATGCCCACAACGAGAAGCTGGCCAAGGCCGGCAAGCCGCCGATGAAGGTGGTGGTCTACAACACCGATACCGACGCCTTCCAGTCCCTGCGCATCCGCCAGACCGACGCCTACGGCACCACCGTGGAAACCGCCGGCTACTACCAGAGCATGGCGCCGGACCTGTTCGAGATCGGCGTGCCGGCCTTTGCGCGCATCCTCACCGGCCTCGGCATCCGCAAGGACGACAAGCAACTGAGTGAAGCCGTCACCCAGATCATCAAAGACATGCAGGCCGACGGCAGCTATGCCGCGCTGCTGGCCAAGTGGCACATCGAAGGCGACAAACTGGACTGAGGTAACGAGCCATGAACTTCAGTTGGGACGTTTTCTGGCAATACCTGCTGCGGCCGAGCGACATCTACCTCTACGGCCTCTGGCTGACCTGCGTGATCGCTGTCAGCGCCATGCTCCTGGGCTGCGTGCTCGGGCTGCTGGCGGCGCTGATGCGGCTGTCGTCCAACCCGCTGCTGCAATACCCGGTGCGCTTCTACGTGTGGCTGATGCGCGGCACGCCGTTGCTGGTGCAGATCGTCTTCCTTTACACCGCGCTGGCCGCCGGCGGGATCTTCCGCTTCGAGGACCTTGACCTGGGGCTGTTCATCCTGCCGGGCAACATCCAGGCGGCGATCATCGCCCTGGGGCTCAACGAAGGCGCCTACATGGCCGAGATCATCCGCGCCGGCATCGGCGCGGTGGACAAGGGCCAGTACGAGGCCGGCAAATCCCTGGGGATGACCTTCCCCAAGCTGATGCGCCGCATCGTGCTGCCGCAGGCCTTCCGGGTGATCGTTCCGCCGCTGGGCAACGAGTTCAACGTGATGCTGAAGAACACCACGCTGGTCAGCGTGATCGGCGTGCAGGAACTGCTGCTGAGCACCCAGATGGTCACTTCGGCAACCTTCCGCGTGTTCGAGCTGTACCTGGTCGTGGCGATCTACTTCCTCGCCCTGACCACCCTGTGGGGCTTCTTCCAGCGCTGGCTGGAAGTGCGCTTCGGCAAATCCGACGGCCACACTGCCGCACCGAACCGCCTGTTTGGCCGGCAGGCGATGAAACTGCTGAGGGGGCGTTGAGATGATCCCGGACATGAAAGACGTGGTGATCCAGGCCCGCGACGTGCACAAGGCCTTCGGCGAGCTGGAGATCCTCAAGGGCGTGTCCCTGGAGGTGCGCCGTGGCGAAGTGGTGGTGCTGATCGGCGCCTCGGGCTCGGGCAAGACCACTTTCATCCGCTGCATGAACCACCTGGAAGACATCCAGGGCGGCAGCATCCGCGTCAACGGCGAGCTGATGGGCTACCGCGAACGCCCGGACGGCAAGCTGGTGCGTGACTCGGAAAGCAATATCGCCCGCCGTCGCCGTGACATTGGCATGGTGTTCCAGCGCTTCAACCTGTTCCCGCACATGACCGTGCTGGAGAACATCATCGAAGCGCCGACCCAGGTGCTCGGCGTGCCCCGTGGCGAAGCGCTGGATCAGGCCCGTCGCCTGCTGGCGCGGGTACGCCTGTCGGACAAGGCCGAGCACTACCCCGGCCAGCTCTCCGGCGGCCAGCAGCAGCGCGTGGCCATTGCCCGCGCCCTGGCGATGAAGCCCCAGGCCATGCTCTTCGACGAACCCACCAGCGCCCTCGACCCGGAAACCGTGGGCGAGGTGCTGCAGGTGATGAAGGAGTTGGCCGACGAAGGCATGACCATGGTGGTGGTCACCCACGAGATGGGCTTCGCCCGCGAAGTGGCCGACCG
This sequence comes from Pseudomonas sp. MT3, assembly GCF_054720805.1. Taxonomy (NCBI): domain Bacteria; kingdom Pseudomonadati; phylum Pseudomonadota; class Gammaproteobacteria; order Pseudomonadales; family Pseudomonadaceae; genus Pseudomonas; species Pseudomonas sp. MT3. The sequence continues at coordinate 27,638 of NZ_JBTVPY010000035.1, read as the reverse complement.
CGTCGTCGTTCTTCACCAGGGCGAGCTCATCGAAGAAGGTCCGCCGGCGCAGGTCTTCGGTAATCCGCACCACCCGCGCACGCGGGAATTCCTAAGCCGCGTTCTCTAACGATAAGGACAAGTCATGCGTAAACGCGTTCTGTTTCTGACCCTCCTCGCCTGCGCCACCGCTGTGCAGGCTGACGACAAGCTGGTGCGTTTCTACAACTGGTCCGACTACATGGGCCCGGACACCCTGAAGAACTTCGAGAAGGACACCGGCGTCGAGGTCCAGTACGACGTCTTCGATACCAACGAGATGCTCGAGGCCAAGCTGCTCTCCGGCCACTCGGGCTACGACCTGGTGGTGCCTTCCAGCCAGTTCCTCACCAAGCAGATCAACGCCGGCGTCTACCAGAAGCTCGACCGCGCCCAACTGAGCAACTGGAAACACCTCGACCCGCGCCTGATGAAGCGCCTGGAAGCCGCCGACCCCGGCAACCAGTACGCCGTGCCCTACATGTGGGGCACCGTGGGCATCGGCTACAACTACGACAAGGTCAAGGCTGCCCTGGGCGACAGCGCCCCGCTGGATTCCTGGGACCTGATCTTCAAGCCGGAGAACCTGGCCAAGCTGCACGGCTGCGGCGTCGCCTTCCTCGACGCACCAGTGAAGATCATCCCGCAGGCGCTGCACTACCTCGGTCTGAACCCGAACAGCACCAACCCGGACGACTACACCAAGGCCTCCGCCCTGCTGCAGAAGCTCGCCCCGTCGATCACCTACTTCAACTCCTCCAAGTACACCACCGACCTCGCCAACGGCGACATCTGCGTGGCGGTCGGCTACTCGGGCGACGTGATGCAGGCGCAGACCCGCGCCCGGGAAGCCGGCAAGAAGATCGACGTGCGCTACGTGATCCCCAAGGAAGGCGCCAACCTCTGGTTCGACATGCTCGCCATCCCGCGCGATTCGAAGAACCCCAAGGGTGCCCACGCGCTGGTCAACTACCTGCTGCGCCCGGAAGTGATCGCCCCTGTCAGCGACTACGTCGGCTACGCCAACCCCAATCCCGACGCCACGCCGCTGCTTGACCCCAAAGTTCGCGACAACCCCGGCATCTACCCCAGCGACGCGGTGATCGAGAAGCTCTACGTCTCCGCCGACCTGCCGCCGAAAATCCAGCGCGTGATCACCCGCGAATGGACCCGAATCAAGACTGGCCAATGACCTTCGAAGAGCCCTGCCATGCTTAAGTTTTCCGCTCACGAGTACCCCTACGCCTCCCAGCGCCAGAGCGTGTTCGCCCGCAACGGCATGGTCGCCGCCTCGCAGCCCCTGGCTGCCGAGGCCGGCATCGCCATGCTGCGTGCCGGCGGCAACGCCATCGACGCCGCCATCGCCACCGCCGCCGCGCTGACCGTGGTGGAACCCACCGGCTGCGCCATCGGCGGCGACGCCTTCGCCCTGGTCTGGGTCAAGGACCAGCTGCACGGCCTGGACGCCAGCGGCCACGCGCCCGCCTCCCTCTCCATCGGCAAGGTCAAGGCCGCAGGCTTCGACAAGATGCCCGTACACGGCTGGCTGCCGGTCACCGTGCCGGGCATTCCCTCAGCCTGGGCGGAACTGTCCGCGCGCTTCGGCAAGCTGCCCTTCGCCGACCTGCTGCAACCGGCCATCGCCCTGGCCCGTGATGGCTTCCCGGTGTCCCCGGTGGTCGCCCACCAGTGGGAAATCGCCCGCCGTGAATACCAGGAAAGCCGCGCTGCCGTGCCGGCCCTGGAAGCCTGGTTCGAGACCTTCACCCTGAACGGCGAGGCACCGCGCGCCGGCCAGCTGTTCCGCAACCCGGCCCAGGCGAAAACCCTCGCCGAGCTGGCCGAGACGAAGTGCGAAAGCTTCTACCGTGGCGCCCTCGCCGAGCGCCTGGCCGCCCACTCCGCCGCCACCGGTGGCGAGCTGAGCGCCGCCGACCTGGCCGGCTATAAGCCCAAGTGGGTCGAGCCGATCAAGACCAATTACCGTGGCTATGACGTCTGGGAAATCCCGCCGGCCGGCCAGGGCCTGATCGCCCTGATGACCCTGAACATCCTCCAGGGCTACGACTTCGACCAGCGCGACAGCCAGCTCACCTGGCACCGCCAGCTCGAGGCGATGAAGAAGGCCTACGCCGACGGCCTGCACTACATCACCGATTCGGAGCACATGCGCGTCAGCACCGCCGCACTGCTCTCCGATGACTACGCTGCGCGCCGTCGCGCGGAGATCGGCGAACACGCCGCCGAGCCCAGACATGGCGACCCGCACTCCAGCGGCACCGTGTACATCGCCACTGCCGACGGCGAAGGCAACATGGTCTCGTTCATCCAGAGCGCCTACCACGGCTTCGGCTCCGGCGTGGTGCTGCCCGACAGCGGCATCGGCCTGCAGAACCGTGGCTCGGAGTTCAGCCTCGATCCGGCCCACTCCAACGCCCTGGCGCCGGGCAAGAAGACCTTCCACACCATCATCCCCGGCTTCCTCAGCAAGGATGGCGTGGCGGTCGGTCCGTTCGGCGTGATGGGCGGCTACATGCAGCCCCAGGGCCACGTGCAGATGGTGATGAACCTGGTGGACTTCGGCCTCAACCCCCAGGCCGCGCTGGACGCCCCGCGCTGGCAATGGCTGGGCGGCATGAAGGTGGGCATCGAGCAGCATGCCAACCGCGACCTGGCCTTCGGCCTGGCGCGGCGCGGCCACGAGGTCGAGATCGCCTGCGACCTGACCGACTACGGACGCGGGCAGATCATCGTCCGCGATCCGCAGACCGGTGTGCTCTGCGGCGGCACCGAGCCGCGCGCGGATTCGCATATCGCGGTCTGCTGATCCATTGAAGGCAACGGCGGTGGCCCGCCTGCACGGGCGGGCCACCGACAACCGGTCACATCCGCGAGCGTTATCCCTGCCCAGGGGCTTGTGAGCACACCTCGGCAGCCACTATCATGAGAAATATTCTCAAATGATAATAGTTCTGCCATGCCTTCAGTCGACGCTCCGCTCCACGCCGCCGTCAGTGAGCTCTATCAGCACCATCACGGTTGGCTGCAAGGCTGGCTGCGTCGGCGCCTGGGCTGCCATGAACAGGCCGCCGACCTGGCCCAGGACACCTTCACCCGCCTGCTCGGCTCACGCCGGGTGCTGGAGGCCCGCGAGCCGCGCGCGTACCTCACCACGGTGGCCAAGGGGCTGATGATCAACTGGTTCCAGCGCCAGTCGCTGGAACGCGCCTACCTCGAAGCGCTCGCCAATCTGCCCGAAGAGCTGGCGCCCTCGCCGGAGCAGCGTTACCTCGTGCTGGAAACCCTGCACGAGGTGGATGCCCTCCTCGCCCGCCTGCCCGATCCCGTGCGCCAGGCCTTCCTGCTGGCGCAGATCGAGGGGCTGAAGTACGAGGCCATCGCCGAGCGCCTGGGCGTGTCCGTGGGGTCGGTGAAGCGCTATATGCAGCAGGCCTTCCGCCACTGCCTGGAGCTGATGGAGTGAGCGCCGCCGAGCCCATCGCCGCGCGCATCCTCGACGAGGCGGCGGACTGGCTGGTACGCCTGCAGCAGGATGCCAGCGAGGAAACCCGCCGCGCCTGCGTCGACTGGCAACGCCAGAGCCCGCAACACGCGCGAGCCTGGGATCGTGCCGAACGTCTGCTGGGCCACCTGGGCAGCCTGCCTCCGGCGCTGGCGATGCCGACACTGGGTCGCGAACGCACGCTGGATCGCCGACGCGTCCTCAAGCAACTGGCCGTGCTGTTGGCCGTCGCCCCGGTCGGCCTGGCCGCCTGGCGCACGCAGCCCTGGCAGGACTGGAGCGCCGACCAGCACACCGGAATCGGCGAGCAGCGCAAGTTGCCGCTACCCGATGGCAGCCTGCTGACGCTCAACACCGACAGCGCCGTGGACATCGCCTTCACCCCGGCGCAGCGCCTGGTGCGCCTGCTGCGCGGGGAGATATTCCTCGATGCGCGCGCGGACAGCCGGCCCTTCCTGGTCACAACCCGCGAGGGCCGGATGAATACCCGCGAGGCGCGCTTCAACGTGCGTCAGGGCGAGGTCTCGACCAGCGTTTCCGTGCTCCTTGGGCGTGTCGAAGTGGCACCGCTACAGGGGGCCAGCCAATGGCTGGGCGCCGGGGATTCGGTACTGCTGTCGGCAAGAAGTATCGGCGCGCTCCCGCCCTCACCGAGTCCGGACGCCTGGACCCACGGCATGCTGATGGCCGACCGCATGCCCCTGCAGACGCTGCTGGGCGAGCTGAGCCGTTATCGCCGCGGGGTGCTGCGCTGCGACCCGGCGCTGGCGCAACTGGCGGTATCCGGTGCCTTCCCGTTGCTGGACAGCAACCTCGCGCTGTCGATGCTGCAGTCCACCTACCCCCTGCGGATCCATCGGGTAACGGACTTCTGGATCACCCTGGCAGCGGCCTGAAGGCCGTCGCTGGGCATTGATGCAAAATAATTTCATAAAGAAGTGAGACTTTTTCTCACTTCGGCTGGCAACAGGGGAACATCTCCCGATACGAAGCCCGCAGAGGGCCGAAGGTACCCCGTCCATGTCCAGCAGACACGCCCACCCCTCTTCGCTTTCCCTGGCGGTACGCGCCGCCCTCTTCTCCCTGACGGTTGCCGTGGCGACGCCAGTGATGGCCGCGCCGGCGGCCAGCGAAGTGCGCAGCTACAGCATTGCTCCCGGCCCGCTGGGCCGCGCCCTGGCGTCGTTCGCCGCCGAGACCGGCGTGCACCTGTCTTTCGACCCGGCGCTGACCGATGGTCTGCAGAGTCCTGGCCTGAGTGGCGACTACTCGACCCGCAGCGCTCTGGAACGCCTGCTGCAAGGCAGCGGCCTGGAGCTGGAACAACGTGGCGACGGCACCTTCACCCTGATCCGCTCGCCCAGCCCCGACGCATTGCAGATGCAGCCCTCGCTGATCACCGGCCAGGCTGTGGGCCCTGAAGACCTGCCCGCCGAGTACGCCGGTGGCCAGGTGGCGCGCGGCGGACGCCTCGGCTTGCTGGGCAATACCGACCTGATGGATGCGCCCTTCAGCATCACCAGCTACACCGAGAAGACCATCCAGGACCAGCAGGCGCGCAGCGTCGCCGATGTTCTGCGCAACGAGCCCTCGGCGCAGATCGGCAGTGCGCGCACCAACCTCAACGAAGACTTCTCCCTGCGCGGCTTCCCGGTGGTCAGCGCCGACGTCGCGCTCAACGGCATGTACGGCCTGGCGCCATTCTTCCGCGTGCCGGTGGAAATGGCCGAACGCGTGGAGGTGGTCAAGGGCCCGAGCACCATGCTCAACGGCATGCCACCCAGCGGCAACGTCGGCGGCGCGGTGAACCTGGTGACCAAGCGCGCCGGCGACGAGCCGCTGACCCGCGTGACCATGGATTACCTGTCGGATTCGGTGTTCGGCACCCATGTCGACGTCGGCCGGCGCTTCGGCGAAGGCAAGGAATTCGGCGTGCGATTCAATGGCGTATACCGCAATGGCGATACCGCTCTGGACAAGCAGGAACTGGAAGACGGCCTGGGCTCCCTCGGCCTGGACTACGCCGGCGAGCGCCTGCGCCTTTCCGCCGACTACATCTGGCAGCGCGAAGACATCACCAACGTGGTCCGCCAGTTCTCCGTCGGCCCCGGCGTGACGAAGATTCCCCACGCCCCGGACAACGACCTGAACTACCCCGGCTACGGCGATTCCGAAATGATCGACCGGACCCTGGTGGTGCGCGGCGAATACGACCTAACCGACTGGCTGACCGGCTACGCCGGCTATGGCGACCGTCGCAGCGAGATGGATGCGCTGGCGGGTAACCCGGTGCTGATGGGCAATGACGGTGACTTCGTTTCCAGCCCGGCCTGGCAGGTCTACGACGTTGGCTCGCACTCTGCCGAGGCGGGCTTGCGCAGCACCTTCAACACCGGCCCGGTGGAGCACCGGTTGAACTTCGGCGCGACCCGCGTGGTGCAGAACTCGGACATCTTCTTCCTCTACACCGCCTTCCCGTCGCGTGCGTCGAACATCTACAACCCGGTCTACGCAGGCACGCCGAGCACCGACGGCTACCCGAAGAACGTGCAGAAGTACACCGCCCAGACCCTCACCAGCTATGCGCTGGCCGACACCCTGTCGATCCTCGACGGCCGCGTCGAGCTGACCCTCGGCGCGCGCAAGCAGCGCGTGGAGTCGCAGAACTTCGAGATGAACGTCGGCACCCCGGTGGGCGATGGCTACGACGAGGAAAAGACCACTCCGATGGGTGGCATCGTGGTCAAGCCGTGGGAGAACATTTCGCTCTACGCCAACTACATCGAGGGCCTGAGCCCGGGCGAAACCGCGCCCATCGGCACTTCCAACGCCGGTGAGATGCTCACGCCCTATGTCTCCAAGCAGAAGGAAGTCGGCATCAAGGGCGAGTGGGACGGCTTCGGCGCGACCCTGGCCGCGTTCGAGATCAAGCGCCCGAGCAGCGTCAATGACAACGGCCGCTTCACCCGTGGCGGCGAACAGCGCAACCGTGGCCTCGAACTGAGCCTGTTCGGCGAGGTCACCGAGGGTGTGCGCCTGCTCGGCGGTGCGTCCTACACCCAGGCGAAACTGACCAAGACCCAGGACGGCCAATACGACGGCAACGACGGCATCGGCGTGCCGCGCAAGCAGCTGAACCTCGGCGGCGAGTACGACATCACCCAGGTGCCGGGCCTGACCGTCACCGCCCGCACGATCTACACCGACGAGCAATACGTGGACCAGGCGAACAGCCTGAGCATCCCGGACTGGTGGCGCCTGGACCTGGGCGCGCGCTACCGCTTCGACACCCTCGGCAAGCCGGTGGTACTGCGCGCCAACCTGGATAACGTGTTCGACAAGGACTACTGGGGCACCTCCACCGCCGGGTACCTGTACCTGGGCGAGGGGCGCACCCTGCAGTTGTCCGCGAGCGTGGACTTCTAACGAAGAAAGAGCCTGACGATGACCGCCAAAGCCCTCCGCACCTGGTACCTGGTGCACAAGTGGACCAGCCTGATCTCCACGGTATTCCTGCTGATGCTCTGCCTCACAGGCCTGCCGCTGATCTTCCACGAAGAGATCGAGCACTACTTCGAGCCGCACCCGGAGCTCAAGCCGCTCACCGAACAGTCGCCGAAGATCGACTACGACGACGTGGTGGCCCGCGCGCTGGCGGCCCGGCCCGGCGAGGTGGTGCGCTTCGTGTTCTGGGAGCAGGACGATCCGCTGGGCGCGGTCCTCACCGCCCCGACCCTGGTGCCGCCGCCGGAGAATGGCCACATCCAGCCGTTCGACGCGCGCACCGGGGAGTTCTTCGATCCGCTGCCGCCACCGGGTGGCTTCATGTACATCATGCTCAAGCTGCACACCGACCTGTTCATGGGCCTGCCCGGCTACCTGTTCCTCGGCTTCATGGGGCTGCTGCTGGTGGCCTCCCTGGTGTCCGGCGTGGTGGTCTACACGCCGTTCATGCGCAAGCTGGACTTCGCCACCGTGCGCTCGCAGCGCAGCTCGCGGCTGAAGTGGCTGGACCTGCACAACGTGCTGGGCATCGTCACCCTCGCCTGGGTGCTGGTCGTGGGCGTCACCGGGGTCATCAACACCCTGGCGCTGCCGATCCTCATGCTCTGGCAAGGCGGCCAACTGGCGGAAATGACCGCGCCCTACAAGGACTTGCCGCCGCTGGAACAGCACGGCTCGTTGCACAAGGCCATCGAGACCGCGCGTCAGGCTGCACCGGACATGAAGCCCAGCTTCGTCGGCTTCCCCGGTACGCAGTTCAGCAGCCAGCACCACTATGCAGTGTTCATGCGCGGCAACACGCCACTGACCGAACGCCTGCTCAAGCCCGCGCTGGTGGACGCCGAAACCGGCGAGCTGACCGACATGCGCGAAATGCCGCTGTACGTGAAGACCCTGTTGCTGTCCCAGCCGCTGCACTTCGGCGATTACGGCGGCATGCCGCTGAAGATCGTCTGGGCACTGCTGGACATCGTCAGCATCGTCATCCTCGCCAGCGGCCTGTTCCTGTGGCTCGGCCGGCGCCGCACGCCCATCGAGAAGCGCCTCGCCGAACTGGATTCCGGCGGCCTGACAACGGAGGTCAAGGCATGAGGCGCGGACTCTGGATGATCTTCCGCTGGCCCGTCGCACTGGCCGTGCTGAGCACCTTCGGGCTGCTCTCGGCGCTGCTCGGCGATGGGGTTTTCGACGTGCTGTCGTGGGTTTCCCTTGGCGTTCCGCTGCTGCTGATCGTCCTTGTAGGGATGAGAATGCCCCGTCGTCCCAAGGAGCCACGCTGAAATGACCGCCATGCCGCCCCAGGCGTCCACCCTCAACCTGCGCCCGCTGATGTTCGAGACCTTCGTCTGCACGGTGGCGGTGATGTCCTTCGTCGCACTGATCGGCCCGGTGGCGCGCACCCTGGGCCTGGCGCCCTGGCAGGCGGGGATGACGGTGACCGTCGGCGGCATCGCCTGGATGCTCATGGCGCGGGTCTGGGGCATCGCCAGTGACCGCCTGGGCCGTCGCCGCGTGCTGCTCAGCGGCCTGGCCGGTTTTGCGGTGACCTACGCGCTGCTCTGCGCCTTCATGGCGCTGGCACTGAATATCTCGATGTCAGCGCTGCCGGCCTTCATCGGCATCGTCGCGCTGCGCGGCCTGGCGGGCGGTTTCTATGCCGCCGTGCCGGCCTGCTCCGCGGCACTGGTAGCGGACCATGTAAGCGCGGACAAGCGCGCCTCGGCCATGGCCGGACTGGGTGCCGCCAGCGCCGTGGGCATGGTAGTCGGCCCGAGCTTCGCCGGTCTGCTGGCGATGCTCGGCCTCGCGCTGCCGCTGCTGCTCACCTGCCTGCTGCCGCTGCTGGCGTTCGCCGTTCTGTGGCGCTGGCTGCCCGATAGCCAACGCGTCAGCGAACGCAAGGGTCCGGCGCTGGCGATCGGCGACAGGCGCCTGCGCCGCTCGCTGACTCTGGGCTTCATCGCCATGGTCTGCGTGACCGTGGCGCAGATGACCGTCGGCTTCTTCGCCCTCGATCGCCTGCAACTGCCCCCGGCCGATGCCGCCCGTGTTGCCGGCATCGCACTGACCTCGGTGGGCGTGGCGCTGATCTGCGCGCAGATGCTGGTGCGCAAGCTGAACTGGGCGCCGCTCAGGCTGATCGGTGTGGGCGGCCTCGTCTCCGCATTGGGCTTCGGCTCGGTGTGCTTCGCCGTGGCACCGTGGATGCTCTATGCCTCCTGCTTCGTCGCCGCCGCCGGCATGGGCTGGGTCTTCCCCGCCGTCTCGGCACTCAACGCCAACGCCGTGGAAGCCGACGAACAGGGCGCCGCCGCCGGCAGCCTGGTGGCCGTGCACGGCCTGGGCATGATCAGCGGCCCGCTGCTGGGCACCCTGCTGCACCAGATCGACAGCCGCGCGCCCTACGTGCTGGTCGCCGCGCTGCTGCTGTTCGGCGTCGCCTGGACCGTGCTGCCGCGCCAGGGCGCCACTGCATGACCGGCGCCGACGTCCTGCTGCTGGCCCTTCTCGCTGTCGCGTTGCTGGGTTGGTGGCTGCGTCGTCGGTCACTGGCCCTTATCGCCGCCCCGCTCGCGCTGGTCGCTGCGCTCTACGACGTCTGGGACGACCGCTGGCAGGCGGGCGCCGGCGCAGTGGTCGCCCTGCTGCTGGTTCTGGCCCTGCTGCTGCGGCGCAAGCGTCCGGCGCGGCTCCCACTCTGGTCCGGGCTGTTCTTCAGCCTGCTCACGGGGCTGGCGGTCGCCGCGCTGTACTTCTTCCCGGTCTCGCCACTGCCCATGCCGGGTGGCCCCTATCAAGTGGGCGTACGCGACTTCGAACTGGTCGATGCCAGCCGCTCCGGTCTCCTCGGCACACCGGTCGGCAAGGCTCGGCGTCTATTGGTGCGCATCTGGTATCCGGCCAGGCCGGCGACAGGCGCGCAGCCGCGCACCTACTTCAGCAATGCCGAAAGCCGCAGCACCGCCCGCGGCTTCGGCGAGCTGTTCCACTTTCCGCCACTGCTCACGCACTTGCGCCACCTGCGCACCCACTCCTACGAGAACGCGCCGCTGCGCTCCGACCTTGGACGCCTGCCGGTGGTGTTCTACAGCCACGGCTACGGCTCGTTCGCCGGCATGAACGGACGGATCATGGAGGAGCTGGCCAGCAACGGTTACGCGGTCTACTCCGTGCAACACAGCGGCGACGCCTCTCCCACGCTGTTCCCCAACGGCGAAGTGGCGCCGACCGACCCGGCGCTCTACGAGCACCTGCGCTACGCCTTCGAGCACGGCTTCTCGCCGCTCCTGCTGCAAGGCTATGGCGAGGACGACCTGGCCCGCCGCCTGGATGGACAACTGCGTTTCGCCACCGAACTCAAACCGCCAGCGGACCGCGCCATCCACCTCAGCGCGCCGATCTGGCTGGCCGACCGGCTGTTCGTCCACGACCGCCTGCAGGCTGGCGACGTGCCGCCGAATGTGACCGACCTGGTGGCCGCCAGCGACTTCGCCCATACCGGAGAGATGGGCATGTCCTTTGGCGGTTCGACTTCCGGCGCGGTCTGCATGATCGACAAACGCTGCGCGGCGGCGGTCAACCTCGACGGCGGCGACTTCGACTTCACGCCCTTCGACCAGGACCTGCCGGTGCCGCTGCTGATGCTGCACTCGGACCTGTCGCTGTTCTACCGCATGCTCGGCGTCACGCCGCCGTCCCAGCCGCGCAGCTTCAACGACTTCTCCTACGAAAGCCTGGAACATGCCGGGCAGAACCCGCGCATCCACCGTCTGGTGCTGCGCGATGCGCTGCATGCAGGTCTCACCGACAATGCGCTGTACATGCGCCGCCCGCTGCGCGACAAGCTCATCGGCAGCGCACCCACCGAGGTTCTGATCGAGGCCCCGGCGACGCTGGTACTGGGCTTCTTCGACCACTACCTGCGCGGCCGCGACAATGGTTTCCCGCAGGTGCAGGTAGCGCGCTGGTCCGATTGGCTGACGCCCTACAGCAATCGTCCTGTGAGCCAATGGTGGAGCGCCTTGCCCGAAGCCGAACGCAATCACTGGGAAGAACGCATCCGCGCCATGCGCCAGGCGCTAGTCCGATAGCGGCTGAAACCCTCAGGAGCGGGCCATGCCCGCGATCGCTGACAAAGCACGCACCCTTGGCATGAAGCGATTCCCAGCCGAGGACAACGCAACAGGAGCGGAGTGGCCGGTTTCCAGGCTCACTCACGCGTGCCAGCAACGGTACCAGCCGTCCTGCTGCGTGGCCTTCAGCGGCGCCTGGTACAGCGCCGACAGATTCTCGCTGGTGAGAATCTCGGCCTTGGCGCCGTCGGCCACCACCTTGCCGTCGGCGATCAGCACGACGCGCTCGATCTCCGGGATGATTTCGTCAATGTGATGGGTGGTGATGATCATTGCGTGCTCTTCGCCGCAGAAGCGTCGCAACAGCTTGAGCATCTGCAGGCTGGCACCCATGTCCAGGCCGTTGGCCGGTTCGTCGAGAATCAGCGCCCGCGGTTCGTGCACCAGGGCGCGAGCCAGCAGCAGGCGGCGTTTCTGGCCGGTGGAGAGGCGCTGGAACATGCGTTCCTCGAAACCGGACATTTCCACCGCTCCGAGCAGGCTCCTGGCCTTTTCGACCTGTTCCGCCGTTGGCTGCAGGTGGCCGTGGCTGCCGATGGCGCCGAAGAAGCCGGAGATCACCACGTCCAGCGCCTGGGTGAACGGCGTGTAGTCTTCCTGCAGGTCCTGGGAGATGAAGCCGATGCGGCTGCGCAGGTCCCAGAGATTGACGTTCTGCTTGCCGAACAGGGTCAGCGAACTTCCCTCGTGTTCAACCGGGTAGAGTTCGCGGCTGATCAGCTTGAGCAGCGTACTCTTGCCGGCGCCATTGGGGCCGAGAATGGCGACTTTCTCGCCTTCGCCAATGTGCAGGGAAAACCCATCCAGCACGCGGGTCTGCTGCTGGTAAGCGGTAACGTTGTTGAACTCGATCATGCGGGCATCAGTTATCGGCGGACGAAGAGGACACCTTCTACCACGCCCGGCCCTGCTCTTCACGCCAAATCCCACTGCCCGACAGAACCCGCTCAGCAGGGGCGCCACCGTCTCCTGCGCGCCAGGGGACTCGCTCGCCCACTGCGGCACCTTCGGCCTGGAATACCGGTCTGATGTCCTGAGGGCGGCATCCGTCCGCTGGTGCCCCCCTAGCGGCGGCGGGCCGGCCCGAGGGAATCGTGGGTACGCTGCCGCCGCGAGGCTCATCCTTCGAACAGGAGTTCCACCATGAGTGAGTACGTAGCCCCGCTGCGCGACATGCAATTCGTCCTGCGCGAGCTGCATCTGCTGGAGGCCCTGGCCGAACTGCCCGGACACGAGGACATGAACGCCGAACTGGTGACGGCCATCCTCACCGAGGCGGGCCGCTTCGCCCAGGGCGTGCTGGCACCGCTCAATCCCGTCGGCGACCGTCAGGGCGCGCGTTGGCAGGCTGGCGAAGTCAGCACCGCCGCAGGCTGGCGCAATGCATACGAGCAGTTCGTCGCCAACGGCTGGAACGCCCTCTCCTGCCCCCCCGACTTCGGCGGCCAGGGCGCGCCTCGACTGGTCTCGGCGCTGGTGGAGGAAATGTGGAACGCCGCCAACGTCGCTTTCGGCCTCTGCCCGATGCTCACCCGTGGCGCCATCGAAGCCATCGAACTGCGTGGCTCCGACTCACTCAAGCAGACCTGGCTGCCCAGGCTGGTGAGTGGCGAATGGGCCGGCACCATGAACCTCACCGAACCCCAGGCCGGCTCCGACCTCTCGGCGGTGCGCAGCCGTGCCGAACCGCGAGGCGACGGAACCTATCGGCTGTTCGGGCAGAAGATCTTCATCACCTATGGCGAGCACGACCTCACCGACAACATCGTCCACCTGGTGCTGGCCCGCGTGCCCGGTGCGCCCGAAGGAGCGAAAGGTATCTCGCTGTTCGTGGTTCCCAAGATGCTGCTGAACGCCGATGGCAGCCTGGGCACGCGCAACGACGTGCGTTGCGTGTCCATCGAACACAAACTCGGCATCCACGGCAGCCCCACGGCAGTGCTGGCCTTCGGCGATCACGGCGGCGCCACCGGCTGGCTGGTGGGCGAAGAGAACCGGGGCCTGGAATACATGTTCATCATGATGAACGCCGCGCGCTTCTCGGTGGGCATCGAAGGCATCGGCCTGGCCGAGCGTGCCTACCAGCGCGCGGTAGCCTACGCCCGCCAGCGCATCCAGGGCGGCGAGACCGGCAGTGCCAGCCGCGCGAAGGTGGCCATCCTGCGCCATCCCGACGTACGCCGGATGCTGATGTCGATGCGTTCGCGTATCGAGGCCATGCGCGCACTGGCCTGCGACGTGGCGCTGGCGACGGACCAGGCCCGGCGCCATCCCGCCCCCGCCGTGCGCCGGGAACGACAGGCCTTCGTCGAACTGATGATCCCGGTGATCAAGGGCTGGTGCACGGAGAACGCCGTGGACATCGCCTCCCTCGGCGTGCAGGTCCACGGCGGCATGGGTTTCATCGAGGAAACCGGCGCCGCCCAGCACCTGCGCGACGCCCGGATCACACCGATCTATGAAGGCACCACCGGCATCCAGGCCAGCGATCTGATCGGCCGCAAGATCGCCCGCGACAGAGGCGAGGCGGCGAGCGCGCTGATCGTGCGCATGCGCGACACCCAGCGTGGCCTGCCGGATGAAGACACCCAGTTGGCGGGCATCCGTCACCACCTGTTCCTGGCCATCAATGCCCTGGACGATGCCGTGGCCTTCGTCGTCCGGCACTACGACCAGCAGATGCGGCAGGTAGCGCTCGGCTCCGTGCCGCTGCTGGAGCTGTTCGGCATCGTCGCCGGTGGCTGGCAACTGGCGCGGGCCGCGCGGATCGCCCGGCAACACCTGGCCGCCGGGACCGGGGATAGCGCCTTCTACCGCGCCAAGCTGCGTACCGCGCAGTTCTACGCCGGGCACATCCTGACCCGCGCGCCGGGACTGGCGCAGAGCATCGTGGACGGCAGCGATGCCGCCCTGCTCATGGATGACTTCGCGTTCTGACCGTCGCGGCGCATGGCCGCCCGTCCGAAGCCTGGAGGGGCGGCCGCAACCTGTAACGCCAGCGTTACACCCCTGCGGCAATCCGCCATTCCGGCTCCACGCCGGTGCCACGCCCTGCGGCAGAGCGCTTGGCTATTTCCGGACTCACCCTTATGCGGGATTGCTCGTTGACAGTCCGTCTGCGCTTACAGTGTGATGGCTTTTCGTTCAGGCAAATGGCATTGCCGGTTGACCGATGTGTGCGTTGTAGTCACTGCAATGTCGCGATGACGAAGCTCGGCGATCCCGACGGTCGCTCCACGGGTTTCATTGATTCATCGACACAGGAGATGCCGGCGATGCACAACCAGGCAGCCCGGAATACCCCGGAAGTCGATTTCGACGATCAGTTCTTCCTCGCCTTCGAAATCCAGGTCCTGCAGAAGGCCCTGCCCGCTTTCGAAGAAGCCTCGCGCTTCGCCCGCGACCGAGGCCTGCGCTGTAGCGTGGAACTGGTCACCAACGCCGACGGCCATCCCGAACTCAGCCTGCTGGCCAGGCAGCGCGATGACCTGCCGGACAGTTGTTATCGCCTTATCGCCGATCCCCATACCCAGGGCATCATCCATGAAGAGTTCACTGCCGTGAGCCGGCGTACCCAGCGTCAGCCCTCGCATCTGGCATCGCTCAATGCGCAGGTGCTGGAAATGCAGCTGGCGGCATTCTTCATGCACGCCTTCGGCATGCGCCTGGACTACGCAATGGAGCGTTGACCGGCTTCCGACTCGCCGGTCGTCGGGTCGACCGGTGAGAACGGGGCGTTCCGTCGGAACGGCCCGGCAAAGGATGATTCATGGCAACGCCGAGACAGCGGGAGCCGCTATCATTCGCGGCCTGTGCGCCACTTCGTGCGTGTCTCTCCGCTGTCGCTTCGCCATGAATGAATTTCTCGTGCATTTTCAGGACGGTCACTGCCTGGGCAAGACCGTGCTGCGCTCGTTCTCCCGCCACATGACCCTGTCCGAAGCGCGCGTGCGCCTGCAGGCCTGCTACCCGCTGCGCGTCCCGCACCTGCTGAACATCCTGCACCTCGCTCCGATGCTGCCGGGCCGCTGAGCCTGCCCCTAGGGTTTCCCTCCGCGGGTTTCCCGTTCCACCTGGCGAGCCGAGCCAGTGCCGCAATGCGTCACGACCGTCTGGCCGAAAAATCGATACGACACGAGCATCACCGGTCAAAGGCAGCACCCCGACCGTTGAAGGAGTGCCGTCATGAACGTGAACATCGACAACCTCAACATCGCCCTGCCCGTGGCGAAGTCCGCCAGCGACCCCGTGGCCCTGGAAATCCCCGGCCTGCAGGCTCAGGCACAGTATCCCGAACTGGTACTCCGGCTACCGGACGGCAGCCTGCAACTCACCGCGCCAACTCGTGGCGCCTCGAGCAAGAGCCCCCACCGCACCCGCTGCGAATGGAAGGAGCCGATCCACTGGAGCCTGAGCAGCGCCACCGAGCATGTGAACCACCAGTTGATGAAGGTCACCCAGGTGAACTCGGCGCAGAAAGTCGTGGTGGCGCAGGTGCACGTGAAGAACGATGACAGCCCGCTGCTCAAGGTGTTCTGGCAGGAGGGCAAGCTGACCCTGGGGTTCCGCCAGAACTTCAACCAGACCGCCCCGGTGAACAGCACGGTGCTCGACAACGTTCCGCTGGGCGCGGACTTCGACATCCTGGTCCTGGTCACTTCCAGCCTGATGCTCAGCGTGCAGGCCAGTTGCAATGGCCGCACCTCGAGCCTTCTCCCGATGCCGCTGGATGCCAGTTGGGCCGTGCAGACCTTCAACTTCCACGGCGGGGTATACAACCAGGTGGACTACAGCGATGCGACCTTGCCGACCGATGCCTCGGTGTGTGTGATCAAGGATCTGCAGATCTGGCATATCTGAGCGCGGCGCCGATCGATGCCGTGCTGCAGACGCGGTTCGCGAGCACGCTCGCGTCCGCCCAGGACCGATCGCGGCGGGACGTTCCAGGGCTCGGTTCCACGCTACAAACCCGGCCCCGGTTTGGTTACGCTCTCCCCGCGCCGTCCGTTCCGCCAAGAGCCGTATCATGCACTCTCCCAGCTGCCCCCACCTGATCGGCGTACACGTCGAGCTCCTCCCCTTGCGCGCCGAGCATGCCGTCGACCTGCTCGCGGCCGCCGCCGATGGCGAGCTGTGGAACCTCAAGGTCACCCTGGTGCCGGGGCCCGATACCGTCGGGGGCTATATCGACAAGGCACTGGCCGGACAGTACGCCGGCACGGTGATACCTTTCGCCATCCTTGACCGGCGCAGTGGCCGCATCGTCGGCAGCACGCGTTTCTGGAAGATCGACCGGAGCAACCGCAAGCTGGAAATCGGCCACACCTGGCTGGCGCTGTCGGCACAGCGCACGCCGATCAACACCGAGGCCAAGCTCCTGCTGCTGCGCCATGCCTTCGAGGTGATGGACTGCGTGCGGGTGCAGTTCACCACCGACGAGCTGAACGGGACGTCCCGCGCGGCGATTCTTCGCCTGGGCGCGGTGCAGGAAGGTATCGTCCGCCATGAGCGGATCATGCCCGACGGACGCAAGCGCAACTCGGTGCGTTTCAGCATCATCGACAGCGAATGGCCCGAGGTCCGGGCCCGCTTGCTGGCACGCCTGGGGCGCGCGTCGGGCTGACCGTTTCCAGCCGGCGCTTGGCTCCGCCGGGGCAGTGCCCGGCCGGCACCGGGAAAACGGCGCTGCGAGACAGGAAAACGTCGGTGCGCCACCTTCCCAAGCGCCACGGGCGCCCGGCAAGATAGCCCGACTCGCCGCCGCGCTTCGGTGGCCCACCTTCTGCCTGTGCGTTCCGGGAGCCGTATGCAACCGCGCGACCTTGCCGCCTACCTGTTCCTGGCGATCGGCTGGGGGCTGTCCTTTCTCGTACTGCTCAAGGCCATCGCCGGCTTCGGTTGGGTTGGCGCGGTAAGCTTCCGCGCGCTGATCGCCAGCGGCACGCTGCTGGCGGTGGCGCGGTTGTCGGGGCGCCGGCTGAATTTCGAGGGGCTGTGGAAGCCGCTGTGCGTCGTCGGCGCCACTACGGTGGCCGGCCAACTGATCGGCATGACCTACGCCACCCCGCGCATCGGCACCGCGATGGCGGCGATCTTCGTCGCCGGGATTCCGCTGTTTTCCATGCTCATCGGCCGTGTCTGGGGCCTGGAGCGCATCACCTGGAGCGGCCTCGGCGGGCTGCTGCTGGGCTTCTTCGGCATGGTCCTGCTGGTGGGGTTCCCGGCGGTACCGGTGACCCACGAGTTCATCCTCGGCTGCATCGCCTCGGTGTTCGGCGCGGTCTGTGCGGCCTTCGGCAGCAACTACGCCAGCCTGCGCCTGCGTACCGCCGGGCCTTGGGAAGTGACCTGCGGCGCCTTCCTGATCGGCGGCCTGCTGACGCTGCCGCTGCTGATCTGGGTACCGCTGCCGGGCACGCCGCAGCCGGTGGATTTCCTCTACCTGCTGCTGTGCGGCTGCGTGCTCAGCGCGCTGAACTACGTGATCTACTTCCAGCTGGTTTCACGTATCGGAGCGACCCGGACGATCAGCGTGGAGTTCGTCGTTACCGTGGTCGCCGTGCTGGTCGGTGCGCTGGTGCTGGATGAAAGCCTGTCGCTGATCCAGGGCCTGGGCGCGCTGACCATCCTGGCCGGCTGCGCCCTGGTGCTCGGCCTCGTGCCGGGCACCAGGATGCGCGCCGTCAGTTAAGCCGCGGTGAGCTGGACTGTGTCCGGTGAGGCGTCGTCGCGGTCGGTCGCCTCCAAAGGCATGGCTGCTGTCGCATCCGCCAGCCGGTGCCGCGGGTCGCCAGCGACAACTATGACTTCCTGCTGTCCTGCCTGCTGGACGGCCAGGGGCTGCAGTTCCTCCCGCAATGGAGCGCGCTG
Organism: Pseudomonas sp. MT3; assembly: GCF_054720805.1. Taxonomy (NCBI): domain Bacteria; kingdom Pseudomonadati; phylum Pseudomonadota; class Gammaproteobacteria; order Pseudomonadales; family Pseudomonadaceae; genus Pseudomonas; species Pseudomonas sp. MT3. Next base: position 9,590 of record NZ_JBTVPY010000035.1, on the reverse strand, counting down.
CCGTACATCGAGCGCGGCGAACTGGTGGAGCAGCTACCGGACTGCTGGCACGACCAGAGCGCCTTCGGACCCTGGGTGCATGTGCTCTACCTGCCGCACCGGCGCAGCACGCGCAAGGTGCGGGTGTTCATCGAGTACCTGCGCGAGCATTTGCAGGGCAAAGGGTTGATCTGAGCGGTCCCGCAGGGCGTGGCTCCAGGGCCTGGACTGGGCCAGGAGGGCCCTGAGGCGAAGGTCAAACGGCGGAGTCCACTCCGTAGCAGCGGAGCTTCTCCGCGATTCGCCGGCAAGGCCGGTGCTGGATCAGTTCGCGAGCAGGCTCGCTCCTACGAAGAGCGGGCCTGCAGGAGCGAGCTTGCTCGCGAACCCGCCCAACGCAGACGCCTGACCGGCTGTTCAGCCCTTCCGGTCGTTCAGCAGGAAGTGCGACAACGCCGGGATCAGCACCAGCGCGCCGAGCATGTTCCAGAGGAACATGAAGGTCAGCAGGATGCCCATGTCGGCCTGGAACTTGATCGGCGACCAGGCCCAGGTAATCACCCCGGCGGCCAGAGTCACGCCCACCAGCGCCACCACCTTGCCGGTGAAGATCACCGCTTGCTGGTAGGCCAGCGCCAGCGGGAAGCCGGCACGCTGCAGTTGCAACTGCACGCTGAGCAGGTACAGCGCATAGTCCACGCCGATACCCACGCCCAGGGCGATCACCGGCAGCGTCGCCACCTTCACGCCGATGCCGAGGAACACCATCAGCGCCTCGCAGAGCATCGAGGTCAGCACCAGCGGCAGCATGGCCACCAGGGTCGCGCGCCAACTGCGGAAGGTGATCAGGCAGAACAGGCTGACCGCCCCGTAGATGTACAGCAGCATGGTGCGGTTGGCCTGGTGCACCACGCTGTTGGTGGCGGCCTCGATACCGGCGCTGCCGGCGGCGAGGAGGAACTGGCGGTCCGGCGTGCTGTTGGCCTTGGCGAAGTCCTCGGCGATGCTCGTGACTTCTTCCAGGGTCTTGGCCTTGTGGTCCTTGAGGAAGGCGATCACCGGCATCACCGAGCACTCGGTGTTGAACAGCTCCGGGGTGTTCACCGATGCCTGCTGGGCCGAGTAGTTGAGCACGTCCTGGTTGCGCTGCAAGCTGGCGAACTTGGGGTTGCCCTCGTAGGTGCCGGCGGTGATCTGGCGCACCGCGTCGGCCAGCGACACGGTGGCCTGTACGCCCGGATGCTGTTGCAGAGCCCAGCCCAGGCGGTCGGCGAGGATCAGCGTCTTGTAGTTCAGGCAGCCTTCGGCCGGGGTCTTCACCATCACCGCGAACAGGTCGCTGGACAGCGCATAGTGGCTGGTGATGTAGGCGTTGTCGCGGTTGTAGCGCGAGTCCGCGCGCAGCTCCGGCGCCCCGGCGTCGAGGTCGCCGATCTGCAGGTGCAGGCTGACCAGGTAGCTGCCGGCGCCGATCAGCGCCGCGAAGCCCAGCGCAATGCTTGCCCAGCGTCGCTCGGTGAAGCGGTCGAGCAGGCTCCACAGCCGACCCAGGCCCTGCTCGCGGGCTTCCTGCTGCTCCTCGCGCAGGGCGCGGGCGGCGGCGCGCGGACTGACGCCGATGAAGGACAGCGCCACCGGCATCAGCAGCAGCGAGGTGAACACCAGCACCGCCACGCCGATGCTCGCGGTGATCGCCAGGGCCTTGATCACCGGGATGTCGATCAGCATCAGCACGCCGAAGCCCACGGCGTCGCAGAGCAGCGCGCTGACCCCGGCCAGGAACAGGCGGCGGAAGGTGTTGCGCGCCGCCACCAGGCGGTGGGTGCCACGGCCGATGTCCTGCATGATCCCGTTCATCTTCTGCGTGGCGTGGGAGACGCCGATGGCGAAGATCAGGAACGGCACCAGGATCGAGTACGGGTCCAGCGCGTAGCCCAGCCAGGCGATCAGGCCCAGTTGCCAGATCACCGCCAGCAGGGAGCAGACGATCACCAGCAGGCTGCTGCGCAGGCAGCGGGTGTAGAGCAGGATGATGACGAAGGCCGAGACCACCGCCAGGCCGAAGAACATCATCACCCGCAGCAGGCCGTCGATCAGGTCGCCGACCAGCTTGGCGAAGCCGATGACGTGGATGCGCACGTTGCCCTTGCCCGGCTCGCCGGCATCGAAGCCGTGCTGGTCGCCCTGGTACTCGTACTTCAGGCGCAGCGCGTCGAGCTGGTGGGAGAACTGCCGGTAGTCGATGCCCTTGCCGGTGGCCGAGTCGTGGTCCAGCAGCGGTACCACCAGCATGCTCGAACGGAAGTCATTGGCCACCAGGCTGCCGACGATGCCGGCGCGGGCGATGTTCTGGCGCAACGTGGCGATGCTCGGGGCGTCGCCGGCATAGCCATCGGGCATCACCGGGCCGCCCTGGAAGCCTTCCTCGGTGACTTCGGTCCAGCGTACCGCCGGCGACCACAGCGACTTCATCCAGGCGCGGTCGACGCCGGGGCTGAGGAACAGCTGGTCGTTGATCTGCTTGAGGGTGTCCAGGTAGGCCGGCGCGAAGATGTCGCCGTCGCGGCTCTCCACCACCACTCGCACAGAGTTGCCCAGGCCGCGCAGCGCCCCGCGGTTCTCCAGGTAGTTGCGGATGTAGGGGTGGCTCTGCGGGATCATCTTCTCGAAGCTGGGCTTGATCTCCAGGCGGGTCACCGCCATCCAGCCAAGCAGCAGCGTGACCAGGGCGATCAGGCCGATGAACAGGAGCCGATGGTTGAACACCAGGCGTTCCAGCAGGCTGCCGCTGTGCGCGTCGAAGTCCCGCAGATCGCTGATGACGGGCAGTTGCCCTTGTTTGAGGTCGACCATAGGAGGCTGTCTCTTTCTTATTGTGAGAGCGGCAACGCGCTGCGTTGCAGGCCGCGATTGCCCACCAGCAGCAGACTGTCGCCGCTGACCAGGGCGCCGCTGACCGGCGTGCGCTGCGCCAGGGCCAGCGGCTTGAAGGTGGCGCCGTCGTCGCGGCTGACCAGTCCCTGGCCGGCCTGGCTGAACAGGTAGAGGCTACCGTCGGCGCCCTGGCCGGCCGCCGTGAGGCTGACCGGAAGGCCGGTGGCCACCTCGCTCCAGTTCACGCCGCCGTCGACGCTGCGTACCGCGTTGCCGCGCAAGCCGTAGGCGAACAGCAGGCCGGGCCTGCCGAGCACGCCGAAGAAGGTGCCCTTGTACGGCGAGTCCAGCGCGACGAAGCGCTGGCCTTGCGGGTCGAGCTTGAGCAGCAGGCCCTGCTCGCCGACGATGAACAGTTCGTCGCCCACCGCCGACAGGGCGGTCAGGTGCAGCGCTTGCGGGTTGTCGATGCGATGGTTCCAGGGCTCCCAATTGCGCCCGCCATCGCTGGTGTGCAGGATCAGGTTGAAGGCGCCGATCACGAAACCCTCCTGGGCGTTGCGGAACCAGAGGTCGAGGAACGGCTTGTCGGCCCCCTCCTCCTTCATGCGCCGCGACTGCTCCAGCAGGGTTTCGTTATCCGCCTGGGGGTGGGCCGTGTAGTAGTCGATCATCAGTTGGCCGATGGCGCGGCCATCGAGCTGGCGAGTCCAGTGTTCACCGCCGTCGGCGCTGTGCAGCACCACGCCGTCGTGGCCCACCGCCCAGCCTTCGCGCGGCGTGGGGAAGCGCACGGCGGTGAGGTCGGAGCTGACCGGGACCTCGGCCTGCCGCCAGTCCTTGCCGTCGTTGTCGGAATAGAGAATGTGGCCGCGCTGGCCGACCACCACCAGGCGCTTGTCGGCGCGGGCGATGGCCGCCAGCGGGCTGCTCATGGCCAGTGCGGAGGGCTGCGAGGGCAGGTCCAGCACGTCGACGAATTCATCGGCGCCGGCGTGACCGGCGAGCAGCGCCAGTCCCAGCCCGGCGCAGGCCAGGGCGAGCTTGAGGGGAAATTGCATACGGCTACCTCGATGGGAAAGGCGCGGCGGCTTCACCAGCCGCCGCGACCGGACTCATCCGCTTAGCGGATGCCGCTGCCCGCGAGGGCTTCAGGCGACCACTGGGTAGCGGCCAGCGGATCGATGTAGGTGATGCCGCCGTACGGGCCGACGACGCCATTGATGTTGTAGGAGCCGGCGGTCAGGTCGTAGATCATGAACGGCGTGGCGTCCGGGATGCGCTTGTCGTAGCTCTGGCTGAGGAAGGCGAAGGAGCCGCGATAGAGCTGGCCACGGGCGTCATACTGGTCTGAGGCCAGGGCCACCCAACTGTCCTCGTCGAGGTAGAAGCGGCGCTTGGCATAGATGTGCCGGGCGCCAGCCTTCAGCGTACCCTCGACCACCCACACGCGGTGCTTCTCCCAGCGCACATAGTCCGGCGACAGGTGATTGGGCGTGACCACCGGCTTGATGTCGCTGGTATAGGTCAGGCGGTAGGTGTTGTAGGGCACGATCATTTCCTGCTTGCCCACCAGTTTCCAGTCGTAGCGGTCCAGCGCACCGTTGAAGACGAACACGTCGTCGTAGGTGCCGGCACCGGCCATGCCGGGGTTCGGGGTGTCGTAGGCCAGGTTCGGCGCCAGCTTCACGCGGCGCTGGCCGGGCAGGTACTGCCAGGCGCGGCGCGGTTGCTGCAGCGGGTTGGCGGCGTCCTTGAGCATCATCGCCTCGCCGGCGCGGCGGGCCGGGCCGCTGTAGTACAGCTTCATCTGGTAGTAGACCTCGGAGCCCTTCACCGGCTGGGTGAGGTTCTCGTAGATCGGGTAGTTGATGAACGCCTGGCCGGTGGTGGCGAGGTTCGCGCTACCCGAGGCGTCGACGTTCCAGGAGTCGTACTTGGCCTTGATGTTCACCCCCTGGTAACGCAGCAGGAAGTTCCACATGGCCTCGGCGCCGCTCTTCGGAATCGGGAACGGCACGCCCGGCAGTGCGTTGTCGATGGCGGTGCCGCCTTCCAGGGACTGGGTGGCGAGCGCGTTCTTCCTGCTGTTTTCCAGCACCGCATCCGGCAGCGCGACGGTGCGGTGGGTCGGGTAGACGTCGACGCGGAAGCTCGGGTAGCGCTTGGCCAGTTCGACGGTGGTGGCGGTCAGCTCGCTCTTGTACTGGTCGACGTTCTTGCCGTCGATCACCAGCACCGGCTTCTCGCCGGCGAAGGGGTCCGGGCGCATGCTGTCGCCGGCCTTGAAGCCGGCCGGGGCGCTGGTCAGGCCGCCGCTGTAGGCGGGAATCGAACCGTCGCTGCTGGCGGCCTTTTCGGCGCCGACCAGGGTCAGGCTGGAGCCCAGCTGGGCGGCATCCTGGGGAGACACGGCGGCCTGGGCCGCGCCGCACAGGGCCAGGCCGAGGGCCGTGGCGATCAGGGTAGGTGTGAAGTTCATGCTGTTTTTCTCCTGCTCCGGGTAGGGAGCCTGGGGTGAAATCAGAAGGTCGCCTTGAAGGACGCGGTCACCATGCCGCGGTCCTTCAGCAGGGGCGCGAGGCCGCCCTGCGAGGTGATCTGCCCGGGGATGCACTGGTACTGCCCATTAGCCCCGGGGGTGTTGTTGTCGTGTCCGCTTTCGCAGGTATCGAAGGGACCGAATGCGTCGACGTACTTCAGATCGACGCGGTACTTCTGGTGGAAGTCCGCCGCCACGCCGATCGAGTAGCTGCCGGCGTCTTCGTTGCCGCCCAGCTGCACCGCCGAGTTGCCGTGCAGGCCGACGTTGTAGGCCAGCGGCATGGACAGGTCGACGCCGGGGAAGGCCTGGTACCAGGTCGGGGTGAAGTTGGCGGACATGGCGTAGGCATTGGTGGTGACCTTGTCCACGCCGTGGTAGCTGGAGTCGCCCTTGAAGGTCTGCTCGCCTTCGGTGACGTCGACCAGATGGGTCAGGGTGCCCTCCACCGCCAGCGACGAGGCGTCCCACAGCGGGGTCGCGCCGAAGGTCACCAGACCGTTGAGCACCACGTGGAAGGTCTTGCCGCGGGCGAGGCCGGTCTCGCCGTCGCTGGGCAGCTCGCCGATCAGGTTGGCGCCGTTGATCAGCCCATGCTGCGCGGCGTTGTAGAGCGCCCCGTTGACGGTGGTGAAGTTGCTCGCCAGCGGCATGTTCTCGCGGTAGTTCAGGTCCATGCCGACGCTCACCCCGCCGATTTCCTTCGACAGGCTGATGCCGTAGATGTCGATGTCGTCGGCATAGGCGGTGAAGTAGTTCATCCCCTGCAGGCCGGCGAGGCCGGGCTTGTGCATGTTCGGCGCGTCCACCAGCACCGCCGGCAGGGTGTCGGAGGTGTTGCGGTAATAGAAGCCGAGGGTGCCGTCGAGCCATTCCGGGCTCCACTTGGCCATCAGGCCGAAGTCGCCGCTGTTGTCCGGCTTGCGGTCGTGGCCGCGCGGCGCGCCGTAGAAGGCGTTGAGCGCCGGCAGCGGCAGCCAGAAGACGTTGCCGCCGTCGTTGAGCATGTCGTAGGGGCCCATGTAGGTGCCGCCTTCGGGGAAGCGCGAGTTCTCGAACTCGAGGAAATACTGTGCGGCCAGGGTCAGCTCCGGGTTCACCGTCAGCGACGCGGACAACTGGTTGCGCGGCATGAACAGCTCTTTCGCCTCGGTGCCCGGCACGTTGTACAGCTTGCCCAGGTCCAGGGCCGACTGGCCGTAGTTGATGCCGTTGGCGGCGCTGAACAGGGTCTCGCCCCAGTACACGGTGTGGCGGCCGAGCTTGCCGCTGAGCAGCATGTCATCACCCACCTGGTGGCTGGCGAAGACGAAGGCGTCGAGCAGCTCGCCAGAGGGACCGTTGTAGTAGCGGTCGGCGAAATTGCTCAGGCCGTGGGTCGACGCCTTGGCGCCGGGCGGAACGATCACGGTGCCGTTCTTGGTGACCAGGTGGCCGGCGTTGCCTTTCTGGCCGGGGAACGGGTTGCTCGAGCCGACGTCTTCGTAGGCGTTGTCGTACCAGCCGGCGGCGCTGACGCGGAAGCCCATGCTGTCGCGGTAGACGAAGTCCAGCTCGCTGAGCAGGTCGAAGCGCTGGGTCACCGGGCTGCCGGCGGAAAAGTTGCGGTCGCCGTCGTTGGTGTTGGCGGTGCCGGCGATCTTGCTGTTGGCCGCTTCCACCCGCTGCCCGTAGCTGAGCTTGACAGTGTTGTCGAAGCGGACAGCGATGTCCGGGTTGCCGGTGTTCAGTTCGAACGCCTGGGCCGAGGTGCCGCCCAGGGCGCTGATGATCGCCGAGGCGAGCAGGCAGCGGCGCAGCCGCGGTGAGTTGCTCTGGTAGTGCATGCGTGTGCTCCGTTTCTTGTTGTAATCGGGACGCTATCCGGGCCCGTCCCGCGGCCCTCGCCCGCGCCACCCTGGGGGCGTACGCGGGCCTGCCCCGCCGCCAGGCGACGGGGCGTGAACTTCCTTTCGGGGGTCAGCGATCCAGCATCTGGATCAGGTTGTCCGCCTCCGGCCAGTCACCGAAGCCGGACGCCGGGTTCATGTGGCCGACACGGCCCAGCGCCACCAGGCTTGCGCCCCAGGTGTCGGCCAGGCGCTGCACGGCCTCTGGCGTGGCGAGCGGGTCGTTGTCGCTGGCCGCCACCAGGCAGGGGAACGGCAATGGCTGCCGCGGCAACGGCGCCCAGCCACGCTCGGCGAGGCTCGCCGGGCTCGGGTAGTGCTCCGGCCACGGGCCGTCGAGGTCCGGCGGGGTCACCAGCAGCGCGCCCTTGATCGGCCGGTCATGGCGAGCCGCCCAGTGAGCCACCATCAGGACGCCGGCGCTGTGGGCGACCAGGATCACCGGGCCGTCGATCTGCGCCAGCTCGTGCTGGATGGCGGCGACGCGGGCGTCGAGATCGAGTCTGTCCTCGGTCAGCGGCGGTACGCAGCGCGCATCGGGCAGGCGGGCCTGGAGATGGGTCTGCCAGTGGTCGGCCACGTGGTCGCGCAGGCCGGGAACGATGAGGACGGTGGTGGAGTTGTTGTGTTTCACCGGGTCACCTTGCAGCTATTTCGAACATGTTGGAGCAGACAGTAGAGGCAGCCCGGCAACGCTGCTTTGCATAGAACGTCAGGCACTTCGCAATTGATGACAGCGGCGACGGCGTCCGACACCCTGCTCCTCAGCCATATCCCACGCGCCATGCGAGCTAGGCCTGTTCGATGACGCCCAACGGCGCTGGCTGAGATGCAAAACTTCGTACACGCTTTGCTGAACTCGCCGATAGAATCTGTCGTTATCGACCAAGCCAAACGCACGCCGGTGATGGTTCGGCACCTGTCATTTCGTGACAGACACCACCCCGGCGTGACGCAGACACAAGAAAAAGAAGGCGATCGGCATGACCCCAATGGTTCGTATTGCGGCCCTGACCAACTACCTGGAGGTGGCCCGCCACCTCGGCCTCAACCCCCAGCAGCAGCTCAGCCGGGTGGGTTTGAGCCTGTCCATGCTGGAACATCCCGAGCAGCGTGTGCCCATCACCCCGGTGGTGAGCCTGCTGGAGGAATCGGCCCGCGCCTGCGGCTGCGAAACCTTCGGCCTGCGCATGGCCGAATCCCGTCAGCTCGCCGATTTCGGCGTGATCAGCCTGCTGATCAGCCACCAGGCGACCCTGCGCGAAGCCATCAACACCATCGTCCAGTACCGCCACATGATCAATGAGTCGCTGGCCCTGTACATCGACCAGGAAGGCAAGACCGCGATCCTGCGCGAGGAGATCATCACCGTGCCACCGATGCCCATGCGCCAGGGCATCGAACTGGCCATCGGCACCCTCTACCGCCTCTGCGCCGCCCTCCTCGGCCCGCACTGGCGGCCGATGAGCGTGAACCTCACCCACGACGCACCGGCCGACCTGCAGGTGCACAAGCGCCTGTTCGGCTGCAAGATCGAGTTCGGCAGCGAATTCAACGGCATCGTGATCCCGGCGGCCGACCTGGACGCGGCCAACCCCATGGCCGATCCGGCCATGGCCCGCCATGCGCGCAGCTTCGTCGACTCGCTGCCCGGAGCCACCGACGGCAGTACCCTGAACGAAGTGCGCAAGGCCATCTACCTGCTGCTGCCGATGGGCCGCGCCACCATCGAGCAGATCGCCCAATCGCTGGGCCTGAACGTCCGCACCCTGCAGCGCCGGCTGGAGGAGAACGGCGTGACCTTCTCCGACCTGATCAACGAAGTACGTCGGGAACTGGTGCTGCGCTACATGGAAAACCCGCGCTATTCGCTCAGCCGGATTGCCGATCTGCTGGGGTATGGGATGCCCAGTTCGTTCACCCGCTGGTTCACCATCCAGTACGGCATGTCGCCGGCGGCGTGGCGGCGGGAGCATATGGGGCGGGAGTTGGAGTGATATCTCGCTGGGACGGGCCTCGCCCGCGCGCCAGACTGCTCTTCGTAGGAGCGAGCTTGCTCGCGAATGGATTACCTGGCGGCTCCGGAGCTGGACGGTTCGCGAGCAAGCTCGCTCCTACAGGTTCTGGCGTCATGCGGAGGTGTTTTCCGATAGGAGCATATTCCGCCGCGATGGATTTCGCGGACAAGGTCCGCTTACGGGAGCGCAGCTTCGCTCTAGCTCTGGCTCTCTAAGACTTCCAGAGAAATCTCCGTGCACTCCGAACGCCCCTTCAGGAGGCCGAGTGGAATCGGAGTTTCAGGGGTT
>NZ_JBTVPY010000034.1:0-57513 GCF_054720805.1 Pseudomonas sp. MT3 | reverse complement strand
ATACGCGGGCGTTTGTTGTTTTAGGCAGCCGCTAGCACATCATTTGGCGTGATCACTAAAGTTGCTAACGCATACAACTCGGAAAGAATCCAGCGGCCGTCAACAAAGTCGCCAAGCCCAGTCGCTCATCTCAGTAGCCAACTTGGCGATCTACGGTATGGAGGAGCTCGCTGCCGTCCAGATCGCGCAGGATGTTCTTCGCCACCGCCGCCGCGCCCCCTTCCACCTGCATGGTGCTGGCGATGTGCGGGGTGACCCAGACCTGAGGGTGCGACCACAGCGGATGGCCCTCGGGCAGCGGCTCTTCGTGGAACACATCGAGGATCGCCGCGCCGACCTGCCCGGCGCCCAGCGCCGCCACCAGATCCGCTTCCACCACGTGCTCGCCGCGGCCGACGTTGATCAGCCCGGCGCCCCTGGGCAATTGCGCCAGCGTCTCGCGGTTGAGGATGCCACGGGTGCTATCGGTCAGCGGCAGCAGGTTGACCAGAATGTCGCACTGCGCCAGGAAGCTCGCCAGTTCCTCGGGGCCGGTGTAGGTCTGCACCCCGTCGATCTGCCGCGCGGAGCGGTTCCAGCCCAGCAGCTGGAACTTCAGGTGGCGCAGTTGCGCGAGGCACGCCTGGCCCAGCTGGCCGAGGCCCATCACGCCGACGCGGCTGGTCGCCGCCGGCAGGATGCTCAGCGGCTCCCAGACCTGACTGGACTGCTGCACGCGGTAGGCCGGCATCTCGCGGTGCAGGGCCAGCGCCGACATCACCACGAACTCGGCCATGATATCCGCCAGGGAGTCATCGACCATACGCACCAGCGCAACCGATTCGGGAATCTTCGTCAGGTCGAACTGGTCCACCCCGGCGCCCGCCGCGAAGAGTACGCGCAGGCTGGTGTAGCGCTCGATATCGGCGACCGCCTTCCAAGTCAGCAGGTAGGTGACACGTGCCGGGTCGACCGCCTCGAAACCCTCGACGAATTCCAGGTCTGGCACCTGGGCAGTCAGCAGCGCCTTCCACTGGGCCGCGTGTTCGGGTTCGGCGTTGTAAAGAAAGATCACGTCCTGTTCCTCGCTATTGCTTTCGATGTTCTGCTTGATGACCCGAGTCTGGGTTGCACTAATTCCCCCGGTTTGCCGCCGACCGCCTTCGCAGCGCCCGGCAGCGACACTCAGCCCGATCGCAATGCCTGGGTTTCCTCCAGCAACCAGTCGCGCAACTGCTGGATCTGCCGGCCGTTGCTCAGGTCCCGCCGGCAGACGAAATAGTGTTTGCGCTCATCCGCCTTCCAGCTTTGCGGAACCGGGCGCACCAGCGTGCCGGCGTCCAGTTGGTGCTGCACGAGATGCCGCCACGCCAACCCCACGCCCTCCTCCTGATGCACCGCATCGATCAGCGTGGAGAAGTGGCTGAAGCTCATGGCCTCCCGCGCGGGCTTGCCTTCCACGTCCACGCGCTTGAGCCAGAAGGCCCAGTCCACCGGCTCCCACAGCCGCGCCTTCCAGTGACTGGCACTGAGGTTGAGCAGCGGCAGGCCAAGCAGGCCTTCGAGGTTTGCCGCCTGCGGATGTTGTTCGAGAAAACCCGGTGTGCAGACGGGGAAGACTTCTTCGGAGAACAGCTCTTGCGCCTGGTACTGCGGGTGCTCCTCCAGGCCCAGGGTCACGGCGGCCTGGAAGCCTTCGCGGTAATCCGGATTGCCTTCGCCGCTGATCAGGTGCAGCTGCATGTCCGGGTGCGCCAGGCGCAGGCGTCGCAGACGCGGCATCAGCCACAACTGAGCGAAGGCGCTGGTGGTGTGCAGCGGCAGGAAGTCGTCCCCGCTGCTGCGCAGCAGCTCCCGCGAGGCGCTGGCGATGTGTTGCAGCGCCGAGGTGGCGGCCTGGTACAGCGCCTGGCCTTCGCCGGTCAGTTCGACCCGGCGGTTGCCACGCAGGAACAGCTTCAGCCCATAGAACTCCTCCAACACCTGGATCTGCCGGCTGACCGCCGCCTGGGTCACGCACAACTCCTCGGCCGCCTGCTTGAAGCTGCCATGACGGGCGGCGGCCTCGAAGGTGCGCAGGGCGTTCAGCGGTGGCAGATCACGCAGGCCGGTCATGGGGTGGGCTCCCGCTCGGGTGTCGTCGGGACAGTTAACCAGCCGGCCGGGGTAGCGAACACCGCCGCTGATGAACTGCGGGCCCGCAGACAGCTTTCGCTTGAGCGCAGGTTAAGCGAAGACGGCGGATTTCTCGTTTGTCAGCCGAACCGGCGGCTATCGATCATCGACCTCGCAAGTCCCCCTCCCATTTCCGTTCCGAGGTAATGCCCGATGAGATTCCAGAACAAGGTGGTGGTAGTCACCGGAGGTGCCGGCGGCGTCGGCCAGGCTCTGGTGCGGCTGTTCGCGAAAGAAGGCGCGCAGTTGATGATTTCCGACCTCGACGCACAGGGCTGCGAGAGCATGGCGGCCGAGGCGCGGCGCCTGGGCGCGGAGGCCGAATACCTGGCCGGCAACCTGCGCGAGAAGGAGTACTGCGAGGCGCTGATCGCACGCGCGGTGGAGCGTTTCGGCGGCCTCGACATCCTGCTCAACAACGCCGGCATCATCCCCCGCGGCACCATCGAGGAGACCACCGACGAGATGTGGTTCACCGCGCTGGACGTCAACCTGACAGCGGTGTTCTTCCTCTGCCGCGCGGCCATCCCGCACATGAAGCAGCGCGGCGGCGGCGCCATCGTCAACACTTCTTCGGTGTGGGGCGTGTACCCCGGCCCCGGCCATGTCGCCTACTGCACCAGCAAGGGCGCGGTCGCCGCGCTGACCAAGAACATGGGCCGCGACGCTGCGCCGTTCGGCATCCGCGTCAACGCCGTGTGCCCGCACGAGATCAACACGCCGATGATTCGCAGCGGCTTCGCACGGCGGGGGCTCGACCCGGACAAGGCCATCGAGGAACTGAACCGGACCGTGCCGCTGGGGCGCATTGCCGAGCCGGAAGACATCGCCGATGTGATCGCCTTCCTGGCCTCCCACGAGGCGCGCTACATCGCCGCCGAAACCCTCGAAGTGACCGGCGCCAAGCCGGTATCGGGCTGAGGTGCATGATGAACCTGAAGAACAAGGTTGCCGTAGTCACCGGCGGCGGGCGCGGCATCGGTCGGGGCATCACCGAGAAACTGCTGCTGGCCGGCGCCCAGGTGTTGATCGCCCAGCGCCAGGGGCTGGATGAAGAACTGGGCAAGCACCCGCGCGTGGCCTGGTGCGAGGCCGACCTGGCCACACGTGAGGCGCCCTACCTGATCGCCCGCGCGGTGCAGCAACGCTTCGGCGGCACCGACATCCTGGTGAACAACGCCGGCTTCATGTTCGAGCAGTCGCTGGACGAAATGAGCGAGGACGACTGGGACCGCATGTTGGCGGTCAACATGCGCGCCCCGGTGTTCCTCGCCAAGGCGCTGCTGGTGCAGATGCGCGAGCGCGGCGGCGGCAGCATCGTCAACATCGGCTCCATCGAGGGTATCGGCGCCAACCCCTGGCACGCTGCCTACTGCGGCTCGAAGGCCGGCGTGCACGGTTTCACCCGCGCCCTGGCGGTGGACCTGGGCCGCGACGGCATCCGCTGCAACGCCATCGCACCGGGATGGATCAATTCCGACCTGAGCGATGCCTACATCGATGGCCAGGCCGACCCGGCGCAAGCTCGGCGTGATCTGCTCAGGCTGCACCCGGTGGGCCGTACCGGCGAGCCGCAGGATGTCGGCAACCTGACCGTATTCCTGGCCAGCGAAGAGTCGGCGTTCATCACCGGCCAGGTGATCGTCATCGATGGCGGGCGCACGGCGAAGCTGCCGCTGCCGTTCTGAACCGATAAAGCCTCCGGAAATGCTCTGAGTAGGGTGGTGTGAAGCGCAGCGATACCCATCGATTTCAGCGCGGCTGACCCGCATGGGAATCGCTGCACTCCACCGATCCTGCGGGGATGAACCGATAATCCTCACGGGAATCCGGCCCCCTATGCCGCCCCCCGTAGACGCTCAGGTTGCGGGGGGCTGCTTTGTTGCGGCCGCCGCCGGGTTCGCGAGCAAGCTCGCTCCTACAGGGAACACCGGTCTTGCTCTTCGTAGGACCGAGGGGACGCCTGGATCTTGCTCGCGAAGCGGAAACTAGAGCGGCACCGCCAACCCGCCCCGCGCCCGGAACTGCCCGGGCGTGACATTGAACAGCTCGCGAAAACACCGATGGAAATGCGGCAGGTTGCAGAAGCCGCTGGCCAGCACGACTTCGATCAGCGGTCGCTGGGTGTGCTGCAACAACTGACGGGCGTGGGTCAGGCGCAATTCCAGGTAATACCGCTCCGGCGTGGTGCCGACATGGCGACGGAACAGGCGCTCCATATGCCGACGGGAGATGCGCGCATAGCGGGCGATCTCCTCATGATCCATCGGATCCTCTATGTTGCTGCTCATCAACTCCAGAGCCAGACGCAGGGTGCGCGGCAGGCTCGGATTGGCCTCGGCGGAAGACACCGGCGCAGACGACGCATCCTGCACCTTGTCGCAGTTGAGCACCTCCTCCACCGCGCTCAGCAGCTCCTGCCCGCCGGTCTCGCGCACCACGTCGAGCATCATGCCCAGCGCACTGTTGGGGCCGGCACAAGTCAGGCGGCCATGGTCGGCGACACGGGCGCGCGAGGTGACCTTGACATTGGGAAAGACCTCCGCCAGCACTGCGCGACCATCGGGGTGGAAGGCGCATTCGTGACCGTCAAGCAGGCCAGCTTCGGCGAGGAAGTAGGCACCATTCCACAATCCGCCCAGCACCGCGCCAGCTGACGCGGCTTGGCGCAGCCGATTGCGCAATTGCGGATCGGGCAGCAACTGCACGCGAAAGCCGCCGCAGACGACGAGGATGTCCTGCGGCGCGGCATGCAGTTCGGCAAGGGTGAGATCGCAGTTGACGGCCAGCCCAAGGTCACTGGTAACACTGCGTTCGCTGCCCGCCACCTGTACCTGGAACAACGACGTGGCCGTCATGATGTTGGCAGTGAGCAGCGCGTCCATGGCGGCGGTGAACGCCAGCATGGAAAAGTGCTCGCGCAGCACGAAGAGCACTCGCCGCGCAGGCTGTGGCGCGGCGAGGCCCCGCTTGAGCGGCTCGAGATGCGCCAGGTTGCGGCTGCGCAGCACGCTCTCGAAGGAGGTTCTCACGGCGTCGCTCAGGCACTCTGCGGCGAGCTGAGGATCAGCCCGAACAGGTGCTCGCAGCTCGCACTGACCGGCAGCTCGGCGATGGCCGCGTCGATCTGGTCGCGCAGCGCCGGGCTCAGCGAGATGCCGGCCAGCAGGTCGAACTTGGCGCGGAATTCCGCGCGGCTCATGGCCGTCTGCGGGTCGCCCTTGGCCTGTGTGATGGGGCTGACGAAGCGGCTGCTGTCCTTGAGCAGGACCGTCACGCGGGAGAGGATTTCCTCGGGGAAGCGCGCCGACAGCTCATCGCTCTCGACGATCTCCACCCGCTCGCTGACGGCCAGGATATCCGCCGCGTGCACCGCCTCACCGGTGACCTCCAGTGGCCCCACCTGCCCTCGCACGACCAGCGCCGCCAGCGGGAAGGCCAGCGCGTACTGCGCCTCGTCGGCATTGGCCGGGCGATGGCCTTGCAGGCGTACCGATTCGTGGAAGGTCTCCACGCGAATCTGTTCGATGTTCTCGCCACGGATCGCCGGGTGCTCCACCATCAGCGCAGTCAGCGCGGTGAGCGCCGGCTGTGCCCAACGGCACACCGGCCAGGGCTTGAAGTATTGCGCATCGATCTCCCAGCGCGCGCCAAGGTCGCACCAGTGTTCGGCGACTTCGAGGAACTCCACGGTCTCCGCCGGCGCGCCGGTGACCCCGGATTCGGCCAGCAGCAGCGCATTGAGCCCGGCATGGGCGCCGGCGCCGTGTGCATCGCGCAGCATGCTGGGGTGATCCACCAGGCGCATCATCGGGCAGCGCGGGCCGAAATACTCGGCGATGCCCAGGGCATGGCGGAACTGCTCTTCGCCCAAGCCCAGCAGGCGCGCACCGCCGCACACCACGCCGATTCCGGAGAAGGCGCCGGAGGCATGGTATTCGTGGGCGGTTGCCATCAGCGCGGCGCCCGCACGCAGGGCGGTTTCGTAGCCGATGGTCAGCGCGGTCATCAGCTCGGCGCCGCTGATAGTGCGGCCCTGCTGGCGGCAGGCGTCGGCCAGGGCGAGCAGCGCCGGCACCACGGTCGCGCCGGCATGGCCCTTGGAGGTGAAATGGCCTTCATGGGCGTCCAGGCTGTCGACGCAGAATCCGCCGGCCCAGGCCGCGCCCAGCGGATGCACCGCGCGGCCATCGAACAGCAGGCGGCTGGACAGCACGCCGGCCGGATAGTGATTCAGAGCGTAACGCCGGACTGCCTGGCTGGTGGCGTTGTCCCGCGCGCCGGCGGCGACGCCGAGGATGTCCAGCAGGCAGGTCTGCATCAGCTCGCGGGTGCGCGCCGGGGCCTGCTCGAAGTGAAACTCGCGGACGAACGAATACAGCGACATCTGGGCACTCCACAGGCGAAGAAGGTTTGTCTGGAAGGAAAAGCAAGGGTGCCCTGGACCGGGCACCCTCCTGTGCGTCACTGCTTGGCAGCGTCGCGCGAGGCCTGCAGCCAGGCGTCCCACTGCTGGCGGTGGGCGGCGATCCACTCATCGGCATGGCGACGGATGTCGGCGGGCTTGTTCTCACCCTTCTGCATGCGCAGGTTCTGCTGGCTCTCGTCGTCCGCCTTGATCTGCAGCTGCGAGAGGAACTTCAGGGCCACCGGGTTCTTCTGCGCGAAGTCCTTGTTCAGCAGCGCCTCCACCTTGTCGATGGCAAAACCCAGATTCTTGCCTTCGTAGGTGGTGTTGACGCTGTTGTTGCCGTCGGGCAAGTCGGTCTTCGGCACTTCCAGCCAGACCACGTCGCGGCCTTCCACCAGCACGCCGGCGATCCACTGCGGCACCCAGGTGAAGTAGAGGATCGGCTGGCCCTGCTTGTAGCGAGTGATGGTGTCGGCCATCAGGGCGAAGTAGGAGCCCTGGTTGACGTTGACCGAGCCGTCCAGGTCATAGGCCTTCATGTGGTGCGAGATCACCAGCTCGCAGCCCCAGCCGGGGTTGCAGCCGGTCAGGTTGGCCTTGCCGTCACCATCGGTGTCGAACAGCTTGGCGATCTCCGGTTTCTTCAGGTCGGTGATGTACTTGATGTGGTACTGGTCGGCGGTCTTCTTGTCGATCAGGTAGCCCTGCAGCACGCCGGGGATGACGTCGCCGGCCTTGACCAGGGTATTGGGGCCGTCGACCTTCTGGTAGAAGGCGTCGTGCAGCTTGTCCCAGAAGTGCACGGTGAAGTCCGCGTCGCCGTAGGACAGCGCCACCATCATCGCCGCGTACTCGGTCTCCTTGGGCTCCTGCACGTCGTAGCCCAGCTCGCGCAGGCCAGCCATGGCCAGCTCGCCACGGAAGCGCTCCTCGGCAATCGGCGGGAAGATCGGCGTGACCTTCACGCCCTCCCCCGGCTTGTCCGGCGAGGCGGCCAGCACGTACAGCGACAGCAGGCTCAGGGACAGCACCGAAGCGCAGTGCAGGAGCTTGTTCTTGATCGACTCGAATTGCATCGTTGCGTACCTCTTGTTCTTTTCTTTGTGGGGTCGGCAGGGTGAGGAAGAACAGCGGAATCAGACGCTTTTCTGGGCCACCGGCTGGCTGCTGAACAGACGCAGGATCAGGCCGGCGGGGCCGCTGTGGTACCAGCGGCGGCTGGGGTCGGAACGGGTGCGCTCGCCCATGGCCTGGGTCAGGCGGTCGAGGAAGATCGCCAGCAGCACCAGGCCGACGCCACCGACGGTGGCCAGGCCCATGTCCAGCCGGCCAATGCCGCGCAGGACCATCTGGCCGAGGCCGCCGACGGAGATCATCGAGGCGATCACCACCATCGACAGGGACAGCATCAGGGTCTGGTTGACGCCGGCCATGATGGTCGGGGTGGCCAGCGGCAGTTGCACGCGGGTCAGCATCTGCCGCGGGGTGCAGCCGAAGGCGCGGGCGGCCTCGATCTTGTCCTCGGGCACCTGGCGGATGCCCAGGTTGGTCAGGCGCACCAGCGGCGGCACGGCGAAGACGATGGTGACCAGTACGCCGGGCACGTTGCCGATGCCGAACAGCATCACCACCGGCACCAGGTAGACGAACGCCGGCAGGGTCTGCATGGCGTCCAGCAACGGGCGCACCACGCGCTCGACGCGGTCGCTGCGGGCACAGAGGATGCCCAGCGGGATGCCGATCAGCGCGCAGAAGAACACCGAGGTGAGCACCAGCGACAGGGTGGTCATGGATTCCGACCACACGCCGATCAGGCCCAGCAGGGTCAGGGTCACAGCGCACATCACGCCCATGCGAGGGCCGGCGAGCTGCCAGCCGAACAGCGCGGCGATGAGGATGGCGATGGTTGGCGGCACGCTCTGCAGGACGTGCTCGGAGCCGTTGAGCACCTGGTCGATGGGCCAGCGGATGGCGTGGAAGACATCGCGGAAGTTGCGCACCAGGTAGTTCAGGCTGGTTTCGACCCACTCGCCCAGCGGGATGACCGCGCTCTGGAAGGGATCAAGGAAACTGGACTCGGACATGCTTGCGTACCTTTTCAAGCTGGGGACGCCCGGTGGCAGGCGTCAGGGACGGCCAGGACGGCGTGCGCTCAGTGGCGGCTCAGGGTCTGCAACAGCTGGTTCTTCGAGATGGTGCCCTTGAGCGCGCCACTGCGATCGAGCACCGGCACCGGGTACGGCAGCTCGGCGACGATATCCAGCACGTCGTGCAGCGGCGTGTCGGTGTACACCGGGTGATCCTCGTGGCGGGTGCAGGGCCCGGACGCCAGTTCGGCGAAGGCGGCGTCGGCCGACATCACGCCCATGAACTGGTCGCGCTCGTTGATCAGGTAGCTGAAGGGCACGCCGACCTTGGGCTGAGGCCCGCGGCCATTGACCCGGCAGAGCACTTCGGTATCCAGCTTCGCCACATCGCCGGCCTTGAGCACGCGGGAACTGTCGAAGCCGCGGAAGAAGGTCTCGACATACTCGTTGGCGGGGTTGTTGAGCAGCTCTTGCGGGGTACCGATCTGCACCACCCGGCCGCCTTCCATGATCGCGATGCGGTGGCCGATGCGGATGGCTTCCTCGATGTCGTGGGAGATGAAGATGATGGTGCGCTGCTGTTCGGCCTGCAGGCGCATCAGCTCGCCCTGCATCTCGTGGCGGATCAGCGGGTCGAGGGCGGAGAAGGCTTCGTCCATCAGCAGGATGGTCGGGTCGTTGGCCAGGGCGCGGGCCAGGCCGACACGCTGCTGCATGCCGCCGGACAGCTGGTGCGGATAGCTGTGCTCGTGGCCGGCCAGGCCGACCTGGGCCAGCGCCTCGCCGGCACGGCAGTGGCGCTCCTTCTCGGCGACGCCGGCGATCTCCAGACCGAAGGCGACGTTCTCCAGCACGCTCATGTGCGGCATCAGGGCGAAGGACTGGAAGACCATGCCCATCTCCTTGCGGCGCACATCGAGCAGGGCCTTGTCGGACAACCCGGTAATCTCCCGGCCGTTGAGGTGGATGCTGCCGGAGGTGGGTTCGATCAGCCGGTTGAACAGGCGGACCATGGTGGACTTGCCGGAGCCGGACAGGCCCATGATGACGAAGATCTCGCCGCGACGAACCGAGAAACTGGCGTCGAACACGCCGACGACGTGGCCGGTCCTGCGGAAGATCTCGTTCTTGTCAGCGCCCTTGCGCAGCATCTCCATCACCTCGTCCGGGCGCGGCCCGAAGACCTTGAAGATGTTGCTCACCGAAAGGATATCGTCGGTCTGGCTCATACTTTCCTCACCTTGTGCTTATTCTTGTGTTCAAGGTCATGCTGCCGCTGGCCCCATGGCCTCGTAGCATTGCGTATGCCGGAAGAAGATCGGCCCGGCGCGTCTCAGCACACGCTGTGCCCTTCCGGTTTGCAGAAGCTCCTGCAAGGCTTTGCGGCGGCCCTCTTGAGCGGCTCGCCGTCAGTCAAAATTAGGGTTCAAGCGGGTGAGCGTCCAACGACATTTGCTCGCTCAAAACCATAACTGCATGTTATCGATCAAGGCCCACGCCTTCTGCCACGGGGCTCGGTGCGGGGATTTCAGCTGCTGGCCGCGCCAGGCACACCGCCGCCAGCAGCACCATCAGGCCGCCGCCGAGCATGCCCAGGGTGAGCTGCTCGCCCATCAGCCAGACCGCTATCGCCACTGCTACCAGCGGCTCCACCGTGGACAACGTGGCCGCCGTCGACGGCCCCACCGCGGGCGAGCCGGCGAGAAAAGCCGCCACCGGGATCACTGTTGCGAACAGCGCCAGCCCTGCCGTCGCCAGCCACGCCTGCCCGCTGGCGGGAAAGCGCGCGTCCTGTGTCAACGCCGCCAGCGCGAAGGTCGCCGCGCAGCCCAGCAGCACCACGGCCGCCGAAGCCAGCGGATGGTCATGACGGATACGTCGGGTGCCGTAGATGATCGCCGAGCCATAGGACATGGCCGCGAACAATGCCCACAACGCGCCCACCGACAGGCCCTTGAAGCTCAAGCCGGTCGCTAATGTCACGCCGCCCAATGCCAGCAACAGCGCGATCAGTTTCAGCGTGCTGGTGCGCTCACCCAGCCAGGCTATCGACACCCCGGTGACAATCGCCGGGAAGCTGTACATGAGGATCACCGCCAGGCTCACCGAGCTGGCCCGCGCGGCGCTGTAGTAGCCCACGCCGAGTATCAGGTTCTGCCGGATCAGCCGCGCGCTGGGCAGGCGGATGCGGCGGTGCTGCAACCACATCAGCAGCAATGCCGAAGCAATGGCGAAGCGCGCCAGCAGCAGGCCCACCGGATTGGCGCCGCCGGCATAGGCGAAGCTGGCGAACAGTGGCTGCAGGCCGTAGCAGAAGGCGGCCAGCAGGACGAGGAAGAATCCCTGGGAATGCGGGTTGGCAAGGCGAAAACAGTTCAGGCGCATGGCGGCTCCGGGTGCAGGAAGGAGTTGCAAACAGCCACAAAAAACCCGCTTCACCGTGGCGGTGAGGCGGGCTTCATCGGTAGCGGGGTGCCGTCGGCGACGGCGCCGCGCCTCAGTCGCTGAGGCGGCGGGTCATGCGCTCGCAGTACCAGTCGACGAACTGGCAGACGCCATTCTCGGCGATGGAGGAGTACGGACCCGGCTCGTAGGCCGGCGAGTTCACTCCCATCTGCGCACCTTCCACCAGCCGGCGGTCCTGGTCGTTGGTGGCGATCCACACGCGGGTCAGGCGCTCCAGGTCGTAGTCGATGCCTTCCTGGGCATCCTTGGGCACCAGCCAGCGGGTGGTCACCAGGGTCTCGTTGGGGCCTTGCGGCAGGATGCGGAAACTCAGGGCGTGGTCGCCGAGGAAGTGGTTCCAGGTGGACGGGTAGTTGAAGTACAGCAGCGCGCCGATGTTCGGCTCGCCGCTGCGGTCCAGCCGCCGCGACACCGCCGGCTTGCCGTCCATGGTGTAGCTCACGGCGTTGGCCGACAGCGGGATGCGCGTCATGCGGTACTGGCCGTCCTCGTCCATCACCAGGCGGCTGGGCAGGCCGGCGGCCTCGCAACGGTCCCAGTGGGCGCTCAGCTCCGGATCGTCCGCGCCGCCCACGCCCGCCACCGAGAGGTTCTCGACGAAGGAGTTGAGCAATTCCGGGTGGGTGCCGTCGCAGTGGTAGCACTCGCGGTTGTTCTCGAACACCAGCTTCCAGTTGCCGCGCTCGACCAGGTTGGACTCGAAGGCGACCTTGCAGTCCTCAAGGTTGTGCGGGCCGATGAAAGGCGACACGGCATCGCGGAAGCGCGAGAAGTCCGGCGCGCGCTCGGCCACGCAGACGTAGATGTAGGTATTCACCACCTCGCAATGGGCGGGCTTCAGGCCATACTCGGCGGGGTTGAATTCGGGGCCCATGTTGCCGGCGAAGAGCAGCTTGCCGTCGAGGTCGAACACCCACTTGTGGTACAGGCAGACCAGCTTGGCGACCTTGCCGCTGCTCTCGGTGCAGACCTTGGAGCCGCGGTGCCGACAGGCGTTGTGGAAGGCGCGCACCTGGCCGTCGGCGCCGCGCACGATGGCGATCGGGTAGTCGCCGATCTGCAGGGTGAGGTACTGGCCGGGCTTTTCCAGCTCGAAGGTGTGGCCGGCGAAGATCCACTCCCGGTGCCACAGTTGCTCGAGGTCCTGGCGGTAGACATCGGGGTCGCTGTAGACGGCGCGGGGCAGCGCGTGGCGCGCTTTGCGCTGGCGGATCAGGTCGAGTACTGCAGCTTTCTTATCCATTGTTATAGGCACTCCAGAACAGGCGCGGTGTGGAACGGTGCGTGCGCAACCGGCGGCGCGGCGGAGGCTTTCTGTGGGGCAGCGCTTGGGCTACTCTCCACGCAAACAAGTCACCGCCAACCCTTTCCCGATCACAGCATGCGGGCAGTCTAGGACGGGGGCAGGCGCGGAAGAACCGACATTTTATCCAAGGTCTTGATTACCTGAAGTTATGGTCAAACACACCGAACCGGATCAGACGCTGATCAAGATGCCGTCGCTGCGCGCCGTGAAGTCCTTCGTCGCCGCCGCCAAGTACCAGAACTTCACCCGCGCCGCCGAGGCGCTGTGCGTCACCCAGGCGGCGATCAGCCGGCAGATCCGCGAGCTGGAAACCTACCTGGGCGCCGACCTGTTCAAGCGCGTGGGCCGCGCGGTGGAACTCACCCCCGCCGGCTCGATCTTCTTCGACGCGGTGCAGCTGTCCTTCGTCAACATCTCCCAGGCCGCCGAGCGCATCCGCAACAACAGCGTGTCCAAACGCATCGTCACCCTGTGCTGCTCGCCGGCCTTCTCCGCGTTGTGGCTGTCGCACCGGCTGCCGGGCTTCTTCGAAGCCAACCCGGACATCGAACTGAACCTGATCACCACGCAGAACTTCCTCTCCATGGAACCGGGCGTGCGGCCGGACATCTTCGTCACCAAGATGGCCCGCATCCGCGATGGCTACCGCAGCCATACACTGATGCACGACATCGTCTACCCGGTGTGTACGCCGCAGTACCTGGAGCAGCACCCGGAAATCGCCAGCCTCGAAGGGCTGCGCGAAGCCACCCTGCTGAACCTGACGCCCTACGGACGCTCGCAGGTCGCCGAACACGTGGACTGGAATGTCTGGATGGCCTTCCACGACATCGACATCGACAACGGCCCGGGCAAGCGCCCGCACTTCTTCAATGCCAACGACTACAACCTGCTGGTGCAGATGGTCCTCAGCCACCAGGGCGTGGCGCTGGGCTGGAACCACCTGGTCAACCATCTGGTGGCCAATGGTTCGCTGATCCGCCCGGTGGAACAGGAACTGGTGCTGCACGATACGCACCACTACCTGGCCTTCAACGAGGACAAGGAAGACGACGACGCCTGCTGCCGCCTGCGCGACTGGCTGACGGCGCAGTTCTGATCGGCACGGGCCGTTCAGCGGCCCGTGCGCCCTCCCCTCACTTGGCCGAGCGCACGCAGCCGAAGCGCACTTCCTTGGACGGCGAATAGCCGAAGAAGGACGTGTAGCACTTGCTGAAATGGCTCGGCGAGACGAAGCCGCAGGCCAGCGCCACTTCCACCAGCGACAGGTCGGAATGCTGCAGCAGGCGCCGGCTCTCGGTGATGCGCAGCTCCAGGTAATAGCGCACCGGCGAGGTGCCCAGTTGCTCCTGGAACAGCCGCTCCAGCTGGCGCTTGGAGCGCCCCACACACTCCGATAGCTGGTCCGGACTCAGCGGCTCCTCGATGTTCGCGCTCATCAGGTTGAGCACGTCGCGCAGCGGCTGGGTCATCTTCTCGTGCAGCGCCGGGCGGGTGCGGCGATAGCGCGACTCCTCGAAGGCGAGAATGTCGACTATGCCTTCCACCAGCTCGCGACCGTGCAGCTGGTGGACCCATTCCAGCACCAGGTTGAAGGCACCGGTGGGGCTGCCGGCAGTGAGGCGGTTGCGGTCGAGGATGTAGCTCTCGGCGGTGACCACGCTGTTGCGCGCGACCTCCGCCAGCGAGGCGCGGTTCTCCGGGTGTACCGCGCACTTGTGGCCGTCCAGCAGACCGGCCTTGCC
The DNA here is from genome assembly GCF_054720805.1 of Pseudomonas sp. MT3. Taxonomy (NCBI): domain Bacteria; kingdom Pseudomonadati; phylum Pseudomonadota; class Gammaproteobacteria; order Pseudomonadales; family Pseudomonadaceae; genus Pseudomonas; species Pseudomonas sp. MT3. Next base: position 43,344 of record NZ_JBTVPY010000034.1, on the reverse strand, counting down.
CAGGAACCAGGCGCCGTTCCACAGGCCGGCCAGGGCGATGCCGCGCTCGTCGGCCAGGTGCAGCAGACGGCTCAGGCCGGGCATGTCCTTGAGCGGCGTACGCAGGCCACCGCAGACCACCAGCAGGTCCATGTCCAGGTACTTGGCTTCCAGCGCTGATGCGGGGCAGATCACCAGCCCGAGGTCGCTGGTGACCGACTCGCCGTCGAGGCTGTAGGTGCGCGTGGCGAAGGCCCCTTCGCGGATCAGATTGGCGGTGACCAGGGTGTCCAGCGCCTGGGTGAAGGCCGGCAGGGAGAAGTGTTCCAGCAGCACGAAACCGACCTTGCGCTGGCGCTGCGGGTCGCTCTTGCGATCGCCCACGAAGCGCAGGTTCTGCCCTCGCATCGACTCGCTGAACTGTCGTCTTTCCACTGCTGCATACCTCGGCGATTTCTTGTTGGCAAGCACTGGCGATCTGACGCGCGCCGGGCACGAAGCCGGGCCTGCCTCTTGTGGAAACGGATTATACAAACGCCTTCGCAGTCGGCTATTGCTGCGCTCGCGCCAGCGCTGCCGGCAACGGATTCGCGACGACGGAATCTGCGCCGATGGATCACCTGCAGGCATCAAGTCATTGCTGTGGTGAACGACCGAGGCGGTAGTGAAAACGCCCAGAATCTCTCGAAAAGAATAGTTAACTCATAACCTTACAGACCACTCACGTAGGGCCGAGCTACGCTCCAGGCACACCGCCCACAACCCCCGAAGCCCCCTGTAAGCGTATGAATTGATCCCAGAAAATGTAATTAGACGCTCCGTCGGAGCCGCTCCTATAGTCGTCACACCAACGGCGCGAACAGCGCTTCTCGAAAACCGGTGCCGCAAACAGCCCGGTCATCTCGACAGCCTCCACTGACCGCAAGCGTCAGCAATCCAAAACAAGAGTTCTCGCGTGAAGCTCCGGCTCCACGCAAGGGATAGCTATTGGCCGACAAAAGTAAGAACAGGTTCCTGCAATGACGAAGATCACCTATCTGCCCGCCGACGACAAACGCTGTGGCTGGTATCACCTGAGCCCCCCCAGGCAAGTGCGCCCGCGGCATTCGGGGCACAGCTCGGCGCGCTGGGTCATAGTCGGTGCGGGCTTCACCGGGCTGGCCGCCGCTCGCCAATTGGCGCTGCATTTCCCCCACGAGGAAATCATCCTGGTGGAGGCGCAGGAAGTCGGCTTCGGCACCTCCGGACGCAACGCCGGCTTTGCCATCGACCTGCCCCACGACATCGGCGCCGAGGACTACATCGGCGACATCGCCACGGCGAAGACCAGCCTCAAGCTCAATCTCATGGGCCAGGACCTGCTCAAGGAGCTGGTGCTCGAACACGGCATCGACTGCCAGATGAAGGCCTGCGGCAAGTACCAGGCGGCCGTCGAGGATCGCGGCATCGCCGTGCTCGAAGCCTACCGCCGCGGGCTCGACAAGCTCGGCCAGGACTACCGGATGATCGAGGCCGGCGAGCTGCCCGAGCACATCGGCACGCACTTCTACCGCAAGGCGCTGTTCACCCCCGGCACCGTGCTGATCCAGCCCGCCGCGCTGGTGAAAGGCCTGGCCGACTCGCTGCCGGCCAACGTCACGCTCTACGAAAACACGCCGATCACCGAAGTCGACTACGGCGCGCAGGTCGTGCTGCGCCACGCCCAGGGCAGCATCAGCGCGCAGCACCTGCTACTGACCAACAACGCCTTCGGCATGAGTTTCGGCTTCCTCAAGGGGCGCATGCTGCCAGTGTTCACCTACGCCAGCCTGACCCGCGCGCTGAGCGACGAAGAACAGGCGCGTCTGGGCGGCAAGCCGTACTGGGGCGTTATCCCCGCCGACCCCTTCGGCACTACCGTACGGCGCACCCCGGACAACCGCCTGCTGATCCGCAACAGCTTCAGTTTCAACCCCGATGGCCGCAGCAACCCGCGCTACCTGGAACGCATCGTCGGCCGCCACCGCGACTCCTTCGCCCGGCGCTTCCCGATGCTGCCGGAGGTGGACTTCGAGTTCACCTGGGGCGGCTCCCTGGCGCTGTCGCGCAACCACCTGGGCTACTTCGGCCAGCTCGCCCCCAACGTCTTCGGCGCGCTGTGCTGCAACGGCCTGGGCGTCACCCGCGGCACCGTCACCGGCAAGCTGCTGGCCGACTGGCTGGCCGGCGGAAAAAGCGAGCTGATCGACTACCTGCTCGCCTCCCCCGGCCCCAACGCCAACCCGCCCGAGCCCTTCCTCTCGGCCGGGGTGAACATGAACCTGAGCTGGGGCCAGTACCGCGCCGGCCGGGAAAGCTGAGCACCGATTTCAATGGTCGCGTCGCGGTAATCCAAGCCGCGCACGAGGCAACCCTTCCCCCACTGGAGAAAGCACCGTGAAGTTTGAAGGTATCTACACCCCGGCCATCACCCCCCTGAAGGACGACGGCTCGATCGACACCCAGGCCTTCGCCAATGTGCTGGAAAGCCTGATCGAGGCGAAGGTCCACGGCATCATCATCGGCGGCTCCACCGGCGAGTACTACGCCCACACCGCCCAGGAGCGCCTGGACCTCGCGGCCAAAGCAAAGGATGTGATCGGCGACCGCCTGCCGCTGATCGTCGGCACCGGTGCCATCCGCACCGAGGACTCGGTGGCCTACGCCCGCGCAGCCAAGGAGATCAAGGCCGACGCCCTGCTGGTCGGCTCGCCGCCCTATGCCCTGCCGACCCAGCAGGAGATCGCCGAGCACGTGATGGCGGTGGACGATGCCGCCGGCCTGCCGATCATGCTCTACAACTATCCCGGCCGCATGAGCGTTGAAATGGGCGAGGAGTTCTTCGCCGCCATCGCCGCGCGCAAGAACGTCTGCGCGATCAAGGAAAGCTCCGGCGACATGGGCCAGCTGCACCGCCTGGCCTGCCGCCACCCGAACATCCAACTGTCCTGCGGCTGGGACGACCAGGCCCTGGAGTTCTTCGCCTGGGGCGCGCGCAGCTGGGTCTGTGCCGGCTCCAACTTCATTCCTCGCGAGCACGTCGCGCTGTACGAGGCTTGCGTCCTTGAGCACGACTTCGCCAAGGGCCGGCGGATCATGGCGGCGATGATGCCGCTGATGGACTTCCTCGAAGGCGGCAAGTTCGTCCAGTCGATCAAGTACGGCTGCGAGATCAACGGCCTGCGCACCGGTGGCGTACGCGCCCCGCTCAAGGGCATGACCGAGGCCGAGAAGGCCGAGCTGAAGGAAGTCGTCGGCACGCTCAAGCGCACCGTCGCGCAGATCGTCCAGGCGTAAGCCCGCGCAAGCCAGACAACCAGATAGAGGGATAAGAACAATGGCAGACCTGCTCACCAAGGCCGACTACGCGGCCATCGCCGCCGAACTGCAGTTCCCCACCCGCGCCTTCATCAACGGGCGCTTCCAGGACGCAGCCTCCGGCAAGACCTTCGCCACCACCAACCCGGCCACCGGCGAATTGCTGGCGAATATCGCCGCGTGCGGCGCCGAGGACGTCGACGTCGCTGTCGCCGCCGCCCGCGAAGCCTTCGAGCAAGGCGTGTGGAGCAAGCGCTCGCCCGCCGAGCGCAAGGTGGTGCTGCTGGGCTTCGCCCAGTTGCTGGAAGAGCACTCCCACGAACTGGCGGTGATGGAGAGCCTCGACAGCGGCAAGCCCGTACGAGAGTGCGAGACCATCGACGTGCCCGAGACCATCAACACCCTGCGCTGGCACGCCGAGTTGATCGACAAGATCTACGACGCCACCGCGCCGGTGGGCAGCAACGCCGTGACCCTGGTGGTGCGCGAGCCGATCGGCGTGGTCGGCCTGGTGCTGCCGTGGAACTTCCCGCTGCTGATGTTGGCCTGGAAGATCGGCCCGTCGCTGGCCGCCGGTTGCTCCATCGTGGTCAAGCCGGCCAAGGAAACCACCCTCACCGCCCTGCGTGTCGCCCAACTGGCGCACCAGGCCGGCATCCCCGCCGGCGTGTTCAACGTGGTGCCCGGTGGTGGCAAGGACGCCGGCGAACCCATCGGCCGCCATCCGGATGTGGCCATGGTCAGTTTCACCGGTTCCACCGAAACCGGCCGGCTGTTCCTCAAATACGCAGCGGACTCCAACCTCAAGCGCGTGGTGCTGGAGTGCGGCGGCAAGAACCCGGCGGTGGTGATGAACGACGTCGAGGACATCGACCAGGTCGCCCAGCATGTAGTCAACGGCGCGTTCTGGAACATGGGCGAGAACTGCTCGGCGTCCTCACGCCTGATCGTCCACGAGGACGTGCGCGACGCCCTGCTCGAACGCATCGGCGTACACCTGCGCGACTGGAAGCTCGGCGACCCGATGGATCCGGACAACCGCCTGGGTGCGATGGTCAGCCAGGTGCACTTCGATAAGGTGCGCTCCTACCTGGAGTACGCCCAGGGCGAGAAGCTTTCTTTCGTCTACGGCGGCGACACCGACCAGGGCGTGTTCATCCGCCCCACCGTGGTCAACGACGTATCCCCACAGAGCCGGCTGTTCTGCGAGGAAATCTTCGGCCCGGTGCTGGCGGTCACCACCTTCCGTGGGATAGACGACGCCATCCGCCTGGCCAACGACACCGTCTACGGCCTCGCCGCCTCAGCCTATACCGGCAACTTGCGCAACGCCTTGCGTCTGTCACGGGAAATCCGCGCCGGCATCGTCACGGTGAACTGCTTCGGCGAAGGCGACGCTTCGACCCCCTTCGGCGGCTACAACGAATCGGGTTTCGGCGGCCGCGACAAGTCCGCCTGGGCCCATGACCAGTACACCGAGATTAAGACCATTTGGATCGATGCGTCCTAAGCAAAGCAGACGAACTGGTTTTCCGGCGTCTTCAACCCTATCCCTCCTTCTCCCCAGCCCGTTTACTGCTGGAGAGAGGGAGGCGCTATAGGGCGGGGCGTAATCTAAACTTCTACTTACACAGATAGCGCTCCCGTACATCCAACACCACCGGCAGCCCCTCTCTCTTCTCTTGCATATGTTTGGCAGAATTTGCCGAAGTAGAAGTCCTCGAATTGGAATTCTCCAGCCTCACCATGGAGGCTTTCCAATCCGCGCGGCATCTGGCCAAAGGCGGTTTGAGCCAGCCTTCCGTATGCTCTGTATTCTGTGCAACGGTACCGACAGCACGATTCCAAAAGTTGCCCCAAGGCATTGGATGCCGACTCTTCTAGCATCAATGTGCTTATGGGTTGTCAGGTCGCGTAGTCATCGCACGCATTGAGCTTTCTTCCAGACGCCATTGTTGCACGTAGGTCATCCCCGCCACGGATCAGGGGCAAATCCTCAGCATCTGCTTCGGGTCGGTAGCTGCCCTCGTTGACATTCCTATTAGCCGAAATGGAAGGATTGGGCTCGTGTCCCCCGCCCTCAGTGATCGAAGCAGAGGATTCTGCCCCCCGGTCAATGGGGGGGTGGCATTGGCGGCGTCTACTCAAAATCAGCTTACCCCCTAGCCACTGCGTTAGCCGCACGACAAGGAGTAAGCCATGCACTATGAAAATATCGACACCGCAGCCATCAATGACGAAGACCTGCCGTGGATTCCCTTCGCCCCGTACAGCAACGATGTCTTCCTGAAGTACATCAAGTGCGACCCGGTGCGCGGAGAGACCATCACGCTGCTCAAGGCGCCGGCCGGTACCGAGCTGCCCAAGCATCACCACTCCGGGACGGTGATCGTCTACACCATCAAGGGCGCCTGGAAGTACCTCGAGCATGACTGGGTTTCCAGGGAAGGCGGCGTGGTGTTCGAAACGGCCGGGACCAGCCACACCCCGATCGCCCTGGCGGAATACGGCGACGAAATCATCACCCTGAACATCACCCAGGGCGACCTGCTGTATTTCGACGAGAACGACACCCTCTTCGCCATCGAGAACTGGAAGACCGGTGTGGAACGCTACCTGGCCTTCTGCGAGGCCAATGGTATCGAGGCCAAGGACATCACCAGCTTCGCGGCCTGATCCCAGTCCCTCCCCCCGCCATCCGCCATGCAAGGGATGGCGGGTTCAATCCATAACAAAAACAAGCGTGCGCCCATGTCCCCCAAACCGTCCCCTACCCGAGAAGTGGCCCTGACACTGGGTGCGCTGCTCGGCAGCTCGATTGCCATGGCCCAGGAAAGCCTGCCGTTCCCCCCGGTGCCATCCGCCAGCGATGCCAAACCCACCCTGCAGGAGTCCAGGCACCAGAAGCGCCCGGCGGCGTCGCACCTGCCCGAGGACGCGCCCAATATCCTGGTGATCATGCTCGACGACGCCGGCTTCGCGCAGGCCGATACGGTGGGCGGAGCCATCCATACACCAACGCTCACCCGCATCGCCGACAGCGGCATCCGCTACAACGCGTTCCACACCACAGCGATCAGCTCGGCGACCCGTGCAGCCCTGCTCACCGGGCGCAATCACCATCGCGTCGGCAATGGCGTCATCGCCGAACTGGCCACCGACTGGGACGGCTACACCGGGGAAATCCCCAAGAGCTCGGCCACCCTGGCCGAAGTGCTCAAGCAGTATGGCTACAGCACGGCGGCCTTCGGTAAATGGCACAACACGCCGACCCGCGACACCACTGCGGCAGGCCCCTTCGATACCTGGCCCACCGGTTACGGGTTCGAATACTTCTACGGCTTCCTGGCCGGTGAAACCTCGCAGTACGAGCCTCGCCTGTACCGCAACACCACACCCATCGAACCGCCCCGCAACCCGCGCTACCACCTCAGCGAAGATCTCGCCGAGCAAGCGGTGAACTGGCTGCAGGACCAGCAGACCTACGCCCCTGGAAAACCCTTCTTCCTTTACTGGGTTCCCGGCGCCGTGCATGGCCCGCACCAGGTGAACGCCGAATGGGCCGACAAGTACAAAGGCAAATTCGACGCGGGCTGGGACAAGTACCGGGAAGACACCTTCGCCCGCCAGAAGGCCCTGGGCTTCATCCCGCAGAACGCCAGAATGACGCCACGGCCGGCGGAGCTTCCCGCCTGGGACAGCCTCAGCCCCGAGCAGAAGCGCTACCAGGCCAGGCTCATGGAGGTCTACGCCGGCTTCATGGAGCACGCCGATACCCAGGCGGGCAAGGTCCTCGACGAACTGGAGCGGCAGGGAAAACGCGACAACACCCTGGTCTTCTACGTGTTCGGCGACAACGGCGCCTCCGCCGAAGGCATGGAGGGAACGATCAACGAACTGCTCGCGCAGAACGGCATTCCGGTGCCCAAGGAGCAGCAGTTGAAGGTGCTCGACGCCCAGTACGGCGGCCTCCCGGCACTGGGTGGCGCCAAGCTGGAGAGCATGTACAACGCTGCCTGGGCCTGGGCGGGCTCCGGCCCCTTCCCCGGGACCAAGCTGGTCGCCGGCTACTTCGGCGGTACCCGCACCCCGCTGGCCATTTCCTGGCCCAAGCGGATCAAGGCGGATGGGCAGGTGCGCAACCAGTTCCATCACGTCAACGACATTGCGCCGACCGTCTATGACATCCTGGACATCGCGCCGCCGAAGGTGGTCAATGGCGTCGCCCAGGACCCGCTGGACGGCGTCAGCATGCGCTACACCTTCACCGACGCCCGCACGCCCTCGCGCAAACCGCCGCAGTATTTCGAAGTCCTGGGCAGCCGGGGCCTGTACAAGAACGGCTGGATGGCCTCGGTATTCGGCCCGCGCAAACCCTGGGTGCAAGGCTTCGCCCAGTTCATGGGCTGGCATCCGGAGTCCGATCACTGGGCCCTGTACGACCTGAGCAAGGACTACTCCCAGGCGACCGACCTGGCCGACCAATACCCCGAGAAGCTCGCCGAGCTGAAAGCGGAATTCGATGTACAGGCCAAGGCCAATCACGTTTACCCCATCGGCGCGGGGCTGTACCCCTTCCTCAATCCCTCGGTGCTGGCAGGCGATGGCCGCAAGGAATGGCGATTCAGCTCCCGGACCAAGCGCCTGCCGGAGTTCACCGCGCCCAATCTGCGCAGCCGCAACAGTAGCGTCCGGGCCAGCGTCGAGCTGAAGGACAACGCCAGTGGCGTGGTCTTCGCCCTGGGCGGCATCGGTGGTGGCGTCAGCCTGTATTTCGACCAGGGGCATGTGGTCTACGAGTACAACGACATGGCCATCGCCCGCGTGAAGCTGCGCTCGGAGCACCCGGTGGCTCCCGGTCCGGCGGAAATCGAGGTACGCACCCGGATGACCAGTGCCAAGCCGGGAGCACCGGCGAACCTGGCCCTGCTGATCAACGGTGAGGAAGTGGCCACCGGCACCACGCCGTTCACGCCGCCGCTGACCTTCACCGCCAGCGAGACCTTCGACGTCGCCGAGGATCTCGGCTCGCCGGTGTCCCTGGACTATTTCGAGCGAGCGCCATTTGCCTTCGACGGCCAGGTGCGCGACCTGCAAGTGACCTATACCCCCTGATATCCCGGCCACGGAGAGCGCCATGCCGATTACCGATCTCACGCACAAGAAAGTCCTGATCACCGGTGCCGCATCAGGCATCGGGCGAGCGGCCGCCCTGGCCTTTGCGCGCCGGAAAGCCACCTTGCTCCTCTGCGACATCGACTCAGCCGGCCTGGAGTCCCTGCGGCAGGAAGTCGTCGGCGCGGGGGGCGAATGCTTCACCTACAAGGTGGACGTCACGGATGCCAATGCCGTGGCCGAGCTGGCCACGCGCATCCATACCGCCCAGGGCGCCCTGGATGTGCTGATCAACAATGCCGGCGTCGGCTATCTCGGTCGCTTCCTCGACAGCGACCTGCCCCACTGGCGCAGGGTGCTGGACATCAACCTGATGGGCGTGGTGCACGGCTGCCACGCCTTCATTCCGCGCATGATCGAAGCGGGCGGCCCGCGCCGGGTGCTCAACGTGGCCTCGGCCGCCGCGCTGTTCCCATCCCCCAGCATGGCGGCCTACGCCGCCTCCAAGCACGCGGTCTACGGCCTCAGCGAAGTCCTCAAGATGGAGCTGAGCGACACCCGGGTCGGCGTGACGACGGTGTGCCCAGGCGTAATCAATACGCCGATCGTGGCCAATCGAAAGAATATCGCCGCCTCGGTGGCGCCGGAGCAGATCGACCGCCTGCAGGACTACTACCGGCGCAAGGGCTGCAGCCCGGAGCGGGTGGCGGAAGGCATGGTGCAGGCCGTTCTGAAAGGCAATGACCTGCTGCTGGTCGGCCCGTTCGCCCAATTGATCTTCCAGCTCCGGCGCCTGTCCGTCGGACTGCTGCGGCGCATCGTGCTCAACGATGCGCGCAAGATCGGCTATCTCTGACTCCATCCCCGGCATGGACGCCAGGCGCCATGTCCGCCGCCCGGAATGATGCCCCATGCCCGATACCGTCCCTCAAGGTCTGCACCTGATGGCCAAGCCCGTCGGGCCGATCTGCAACCTCGACTGTGACTACTGCTTCTACCTGGAAAAGGAGCAGCTCCATCCGCGCGACAGCCGCTTCCGCATGTCCGACGAGGTACTGCGGACCTATGTGCGGCGCTACATCGAGGCCCAGGGCAGTCCGGAAGTGGAGTTCACCTGGCAGGGCGGCGAACCCACCCTGCTGGGGCTGGAATTCTTTCAACGGGCCCGCGCCTATCAGCGCGAGTTCGCCGCCGGCAAGGTGATCCGCAACACCCTGCAGACCAACGGGACCCTGCTCGACGACACCTGGTGCGCCTTCCTCGCGCAGGAAAACTTCACCGTCGGCATCAGCCTGGACGGGCCCAAGACGTTGCACGACCTGCACCGCCCGGACAAGCGTGGCCGCTCCAGTTTCGATCAGGTCATGCGCGGCCTCGGCCTGCTGCAGAAACACGCCGTGCCCTATAACGTGCTGGTGACGGTAGCCCGCGAAACCGCCCGGCATCCTTTGGAGGTCTATCACTTCCTCAAGGACGCCGGCGTGCGCCATATCCAGTTCAATCCCGTGGTCGAGCGCTTGCCGACGCAATCCGACGCGGCGCGTGGCCAACACTTCGCGACGCCGCCGGAGCTGCGCCTGCGGGATCTGCAGGCGCCTCAAGCGGCCGGCGTGACCGAGCAGAGCGTCGAAGCGCAGGTCTACGGGAATTTCCTCTCCACGATCTTCGATGAATGGGTGCGCCATGACGTCGGCAGCGTCCATGTGATGAACTTCGAGTGGGCCCTGGCGGCGTGGTGCCAACTGCCCGCCAGCGTCTGTCTGTTCGCCCCGCGCTGCGGCAAGGCCGCGATCGTCGAGCACGATGGCAACCTGTACTCCTGCGACCACTACATGTACCCGGAGTACCGCCTCGGCAACATCCTCGAACAGGACCCGGCCGCCCTTCTCGACTCGCCCGCGCAGAAAGCCTTCGGCGCCGCCAAGGAAGAGTCGCTACCCAGCTACTGCCAGGGCTGCGACTACCTGTTCGCGTGCCACGGCGAGTGCCCGAAGAACCGCTTCATCGAGACGCCGGACGGCAAGCCGGGACTCAATTACCTGTGTGCGGGCTACAAGACCTATTTCCGCCACATCACGCCCTACATGAACGCCATGGCCAAGCTGCTCGCCCATGGCCAGCCTGCCGATCTGATCATGCAGGCGTTCAACGGCCCGTTGCTGATCAAGCTGTAACCCCGGTTCGAATGCCCTCGGCGATCGCCTGAGCCCGGCAGGGTCTCGGCTGGGGGTTCCTGCGCGCCAACCTGGAAGCAGCGCTTATACGCAACATCTGGCAACCCCGGTGTTGCGCCCCTCCCCTGGTGTTCGTGGTGTCCCCTCCGCCCCCGCCCGACGCTCCGAACGCGCCTCGAATCAGGCACCGTGACCATCGCGGCTCGCCAGGATGACTGACCAAAAATGCAAGACCGCCCCTCTGCCTCAGCAGAGGGGCGGTCCATTGCCGGCTCCGGCTCAGGGCGCCTTGCGCAGCAGGAAATGCGACAGCGCCGGGATCAGCACCAGCGCACCGACCATGTTCCAGATGAACATGAAGGTCAGCAGGATGCCCATGTCCGCCTGAAACTTGATGGGCGACCACACCCAGGTCACGACACCCGCGGCCAGGGTGACCCCGACCAGGGCGACGACCTTGCCGGTGAAGGCCACCGCATTGCGGTAGGCGACCGCCAGCGACGCGCCGGCCCGTTGCTGGGCGAGCTGCACGCTGAGCAGGTAGAGGGCATAGTCGACGCCGATGCCGACGCCGAGCGCGATCACCGGCAGCGTGGCGACCTTCACCCCCATGCCCAGCCAGACCATCAGCGCCTCGCAGAGTATCGAGGTGAGCATCAGCGGCAGCACCGCGACCAGCACCGCGCGCCAGCTGCGGAAGGTCACGAAGCACAGCAGGATCACGGCGGCATAGACGTAGAGCAGCATGGTCCGATTGGCCTCGCGCACCACGATGTTGGTGGCGGCCTCGATGCCGGCGCTGCCGGCGACCAACAGGAACTGGCGCTGCTCGGTGCTGTGCTCGCGCACGAAGCCCTCGGCCACCTCGACCATATGGGCCAGGGTCTCGGCCTTGTGATCCGACAGGTAGGCCACCACCGGCATCATCGAGCAATCGGTGTTGAACAGCTCCGGATTGTTCACCGAGGCTTGCTGGGCGCCGTAGTTCAGCACGTTCTGGTTACGCGCGATGGTCAGCCACTTGGGGTTGCCCTCGTACGAACCCGCGGTGACCTGGCGCACCGCGTCCACCAGCGAAACGCTGGTCTGCACGCCCGTCTGCTGCTGCAGGAGCCAGCCCAGCCGGTCCGCCTCGATCAGGCTCTGGTATTTCAGGCAGCCTTCCTTGGGCGTCTTCAGCATCACCGCGAACAGGTCGCTGGACAGCGAATAGTTGGACGTGATGTAGGCATTGTCGAGGTTGTAGCGCGAGTCCGCGCGCAACTCGGGCGCGCCCGGGTCGAGATCGCCGATCTTGAGATGCAGGCTGACGGCGAAGCCGACCACGGCGAGCGTGCCGGCCACGAGCAGGGCACCAGTCGCCCAGCGTCGCTCGGTGAAACGGTCGAGCCCCGTCCAGAATGCCCCCAGGCCATGCCCCCCCTCCTCCTCCCGCTCATGCCGCAGGCTACGGGCAGCGGCGCGCTGGCTGACGCCCAGGTAGGACAGCAACACCGGCAGCAACAGCAGGTTGGTGAAGATCAGCACCGCCACACCGACGCTGGCGGTGATCGCCAGGTCCTGGATGACCGGGATGTCGATCACCATCAACACCGCGAAGCCCACCGCATCGGCCAGCAGCGCGGTGAGCCCGGCGAGGAACAGGCGGCGGAAGGTGTAGCGCGCGGCTACCAGCTGATGGGTGCCACGTCCCACGTCCTGCATGATCCCGTTCATCTTCTGCGCGCCGTGGGACACGCCGATGGCGAACACCAGGAACGGCACCAGAATCGAGAACGGGTCCAGTGCATAGCCCAGCAGCGCGATCAGCCCCAGTTGCCAGACCACCGCGATCAGCGAGCAGCAGATCACCATCGCGGTGCTGCGCACGCAACGGGTATAGGCATAGATGATGAGCGTGGCGATCAGCGCCGCGGCGGCGAAGTACGCCATGACCTGCAGCAGGCCATCGAGCAGGTCGCCGATCAGCTTGGCGAACCCGATGACGTGGATCTTGATCATCCCGCCGTCCCGGGCTTCGTAGCGGGCCCTGAGCTTGTCCTCCAGCACCTTGGAGAAGGCATGGTAGTCGATGGCCTGGCCGGTGACGGGGTCCTTCTCCAGCAGCGGCACGAAGATCATGCTGGAGCGGAAGTTGTTGCCCACCAGGCTGCCGACGATACCGGAACGGGCGATGTTCAGGCGCAGCTGCTCGACGCTCGCCGGCGAGCCATCGTAGGAGTCCGGCATCACCGGGCCGCCCTGGAAGCCCTGCTCGGTCACCTCCGTCCAGCGCACCGCCGGGGTCCACAGCGACTTCATCCAGGCCCGATCGACGCCGGAAGTCACGAACAGCTCGTCGTTGACCTCCTTGAGCACCTGCAGATAAGCGGGGTCGAAGATGTCCGCGCCGGTGTTCTCCACCACCACCCGCACGGCGTTGCCCAGGCCGCGCAGCGAATCGCGATTCTCCAGGTAGTTGCGGATGAAGGGCTGGCTTTGCGGCAGCATCTTCTCGAAGCTGGCGGTCAGGCTCAGGCGAGTCGCCGCCGCATAGCCCAGCACCAGCGTAATGAGCGCGCAAGTCAGTACGACCAGCAGGCGGTTGTTGAAAACGATGCGCTCCAGCAGGCTGCCGGAGCTCGTCTCGAAGCCCTCCAGCTCGCGCACCACCGGGCGGCCGTCGTGCTCGTAATTACCCATGTCGGTGTCTCTCCGGTTTCGCAGTCATTGGACGAGCAACTGGCGCGCGCCACGCGTGCCGACCAGCGCCAGGGCGCCCGGCCCCGCTCCCACGGCGGCGGCGACCGGCGCCAGGGAGGGCTGTGCCTGCAACTGGAAGCTGGCGCCATCGTCGCTGCTGATGAGCAGGTGCCCAGCCTGGCTGAGCAGCGCGAGACGGCCGTCGGCAAGCTGGGTACCCGCGGTGATGCTCAGCGGCAGGCCGGTCTCGACCTGGCTCCAGCTTTCGCCACCGTCGACGCTGCGGAAGACGTTGCCGCGCAGGCCGAAGACCAGCGCCACGCCCGGCTTGCCGAGGATGCCGAAGAAGCTGCCGGCATAAGCCGTCGGGCGGGGCTCGAAGCGGCCGCTGGCGCGGTCGAGCTTCAGCAGCAGCCCCTGCTCCCCAGCGATGTACAACTCGCCGCCGGCCGGCCGGATGGCATACAGATTGAGCGCGCTGGGGTTGTCCGCGTGCTCCATCCAGGGCGTCCAGGTACGTCCACCATCCTCGGTGCGGAAGAGCAGATTGAAGGCCCCGACTATGTAGCCGACCTGCTCGTTCTCGAACCACACATCGAGGAACGGCTTGTCCGCGCCCTCGTCCGTCATGCGCCGGGCTTCGTCCACCAGCGCCATCAAGCGCTCGTCGCCTGGCGCCTTTTGCACCAGCGCCTGGTAGTGCTCGAGCATGCGCGGCCCGACCTGGCGGCCATCGAACTGACGCTCCCAGGTCTCGCCGCCATCGGCGCTGTGCAGCACGACACCGTCGTGGCCCACGGCCCAACCGTGACGGGCCGAGGGGAAATGCACCGCGACCAGGTCGGAACTGACCGGGACGCGCGCCTGCTGCCAGTGCTTACCCGCATCGTCGGAATAAAGAATGTGCCCCCGCTGCCCAACCGCCACCAGGCGCTGGCCGGCACTCGCCAGCCCGACCAGCAGGCTGTGCTCGGCCAGGGGGCTGACCTGCGAGGGGGTATCCAGCACATCGACGAATTCCTGCGCCACGACCGGACGACAGAAAGGCGCGACGACCGCCGCTGCCAGCACGGCCAGCAGGGTCCACTTGAAAATGCTCATGAGTCGATCTCGCTCGAAAGCCGCCGGGTGCCCTTGCGGAACCGGCGGCGTTTTTCCTGTCGTCAACGGATACCGGCGCCGGCCAACGCGTCGGGCACCCACTGGGCTTTCGAGAGCGGCTTGATGTACTTCACGCCGCCATGCGGACCGTAGATGCCGGTGATGTTGTAGCTGCCGGAAACGAAGTCGTAGAACATGTGGTTGTCCGAGTTCGGCGCCTGCGCGTCGTAGCTGTAGGCCATGTGGGCGAACGCGCCGCGATAGAGCTGGCCACGCGCATCGAACTCATCGGAGGCGAGAGCGATCCAGCTGTCCTCGTCGAGGTAGAAAGTGCGCTTGCTGTAGATATGCCGCTTGCCGGGCTTGAGCGTCGCCTCGACCACCCAGACACGATGCAGCTCCCAGCGCACCAGGTCGGGATTGACGTGGTTCGGCGTGGTGATGTCGGCCGCTTTCTCGTGGTAGTTCAGCTTGTAGGTGTTGTACGGAACGTACATTTCCTTCTTGCCGACCAGCTTGAAGTCGAAGCGGTCCATGGCGCCGTTGAAGACCCAGGCATCATCGTAGGTCGAGCTGCCCGCGGAGCCGGGGTTGGGCGTGTCATAGGCGATATCGGGGGCCAGCTTCACCCGGCGCTGGCCGGGCAGGTACTGCCAGGCGTGGCGCGGCTTGCTCAACGGATCGACCGCGTCGTTGATGAGAATGGCCTCGCCAGCGCGGCGGGCCGGCCCCTGGTAGTAGAGCTTGGTCTTGAAGTACAGGTCCTCGGGCCGCGCCTGGACGTCATTGCGCTCGGGATCGAACAGAGGGTACTCGAGGTACGCGTCTCCCGTGGTGGCCAGCGAGGCGTTGCCGGAAGCATCGACGTTCCAGGAATCGTACTTGGAGTTGATCGCGTACCCCTGGTACCGCAACAGGTGGTTCCACATCGCCTCGTAACCATCCTTGGGGATCGGGAACGGCACGCCCGGCAGCACGTTCTCCAGTGCCAGCCCCGCGTTGGTCGTACGCGCCGCCTCAGCGTTCTTGCGCGTGTTGTCCAGCAGGCGCTGCGGTAGCGCGACCGTCCGATGGGTGGGGTAGACATCCAGGCGGAACGACGGGAAACGCTTGAGCAGCTCCCGCGAGGTGGCGGTGAGCTTGTCCGCCTGGTCGGCGGCGTTCTTGCCGTCGATCACCAGACGCGGCTTCTCGTCGGCGAACGGGTCGGTACGCATGGAACTGCCAGCCTGGTAGCCGCTCGGCGGCGTGGTCAGGCCGCCGTTGTAGGCCGGGATATTGCCGTCCGCATTGCCAGCCTTCTCGGCGCCAACGGGAGTGAGCGTCTGGCCCAGCTGGGCTGCCTGTTCCGGCGAAACGGCCGCCTGTGCGGCCGAGACCATGGCGCAGGCCAGGGCGCTGGCCATCAACGACTTGATGAGAGCCATGTGTAATCTCCTACGTGGGTTGCTCAGAAGGTTGTCTTGAAGGTGAAGGTGACCATGCCGCGGTCCTTGAGCTGGGCCGGGGTTCCCGCGAACGCGGTGGTTTGTCCCAGCGCGCAGTTGTACTGGCCGTTGGCGCCGGGCGTGGCGCCATCCACCGCGGACTCGCAGGTATCGAACGGCCCGAAGTTGTCCACGTACTTCAGGTCGAAGCGGTATTGGTTGCGCAGATCGACACCTACGCCGACGGAGTAGCTGCCCGAGTCTTCGTTGCCGCCCAGTTGCACGGCGGACTGGCCGTCCAGGCCGACGTTGTAGGTCAGCGGCAACTGGACATCGACGCCGGGGAAGACCTGGTACCAGGTCGGCGTGAAGTTGACGCCCATGACGTAGTTGTCGCGGGTCACCTTGTCGACGCCGCGGTACCAGTCCTCGCCCTTGAACAGCTGCTGGTTGTCGGTCACGTCCAGCCAGCGGCTGTAGGCCAGTTCGACCAGCAGCGAGGCGCCATCCCACACCGGGGTGTCGGCGAAGGTGGTCAGGCCGTTGACCACCGCATGCACGGTCTTGCCGCGCGCCACGCCGTCGTTGCCATCGAAGCTGCTGACGAAGCCAGGCGTCCCCGCGGGCGCGAGCGGATTGACGTTGGCCGGAACGCTGGCCAGCGGCATGTTCTCGCGGTAGTTCAGATCAACGCCCACGCTGACGCCGGCGATGTTCTTGGACAGGCTGATCCCGTAGATGTCGATATCGTCGACGTAGAACTGATTGTAGCTGCCGACGACACCGGACATCAGTTGCGGCATGCCGACCGCCGAAGGCTGCAGGGCAATGTTCGGCAGGATGTCGGAGGTCTTGCGGTAATACAGGCCGAGGGAGCCGTCGAGCCATTCCGGGGTCCACCTGAGCATCAGGCCGAAATCACCATGCTTGTCCGGCGTGAAGGTATGCCCGCCCGTCAGGCGCAGAAACTGCGGCGCACCGGGCACCAGCCCGAAGATGGGGTTGGGCTGGGCGATCAGCGACAGGTCGTCACTGCCGTGCTGGATGGCATCGTTGAAGCCCAGGTAGGTGCCCGACTCGGGCAGACGCGAGGCGTCCCAGTCGAGGAAATACTGGGCGCCGAAGGACAGCTCCGGATTGAGGGTGAAGCTCATCGAGATCTGGTTGCGCGGGATGAACAGCTCCTTGGCCTCGGTGCCCGGCACCGCCAGGGCCTTGGCGATGTCCAGGCCGGACTGGCCATAGCTGTTGCCATGAGCGAACGCCAGGATGCTTTCCCCCCAGTACTGGGTATGGCTGCCCACCTTCATGCTGAGCATCGACTCATCGCCGATCTCAGTGCTGCCGAAGACGAACGCATCGAGGAACTCCGACGATGACCCGTTGTAATAACGCTCCGCATAGCCGCTCAACTTCCGCGAGTCGGCCACGCCGTCCTGAAACTGGTTGGTCGATGGGTTGGCGCTGCCGACCTTGTCGTAGGCATGGTCGTACCAACTGTTGCCGCTGACCCGGAAGCCGAACTGCTTGCGGTAGACCACGTCGAGCTCGTGCAGCACATCGATGCGCTGAGACACCGCGCTGCCCGCCGAGAAGTTGCGGTCACCGTCGTTGTTGTTCCAGGTGTTGGCCAGCTTGGAGTTGGCGCTCTCCACGCGCTGCGCGTAATTGAGCTTGACCGTGTTGTCGAAGCGCACCTGCAGGTCCTCGACGCCGGTATCCAGCTCGAGCGCCTGGGCCGGCACGCTTCCCAGACCGAGCATCAGCGCCGAAGCCCAGACGCTCGGTTGCACGCAATGGCAGATCTTATTGTTCTTGTTCTTCATCGAGTTACTCACTGTGTTGTGTTGAATGCCGTCCCGGCGATGCCCTCAATCCCTCTGGAGAATCGTGATCGAGACCGAACGCCCGACAGCGGCGCTGTGCTGAAGCCCTATCCGTGAGCCGGGAACCTGCCGCCCCCCCGCTTCCCCACGCAGTTGGCGAACCAGTTCCGCCAGTTGCGCCAGGGCGCTGACTCCAGGCACCAGGCCGCCGCCCAGCAGCCCTCCCGAAGGACAAACCATCGGTTTGCTCCTCTGCCTGAACGTGAAATCACTCATCTGCGTCTCCTCGCACAGGCCGATGGCCGAGGCGAAGACCAGGAAATCGCCGACGCTCTGGTCATGCAGCTCGACCACGTCGAGCTCCTCGACGCCGATGCCCGCCTGGGCGTAGGCCTGGGCGGCGGCGCGACGCGTCGCCGCCCGGCCCAGCACGTCCAGGACATTGCCCGCCGCCAGCTCACAGAGCAGGTCGTTGCTGCGGGTACTGGCCAGGATGGCCACCCCGCGGCGCATGCCGTAACGATCCGCGAAGCTCTCCGAACACAGCAGGATCGCGGCGGCGCCGGAGGCTGGCGGGCACAGGTAGGGCGGTAGCCAACCCTCCCGCGCAGGTGCGTCGGGCAGGCCGCCGGGAACGAGCCTGGCGCGGGTCCTGGCCTGCTCCAGCACACGCTCGAAGCAGCGCTCGGTGACGCCCATCCGGGCCTGCAGCCATTGCACCTGCGCGGCATACAAGGCGGCGGGATGATCGCGCCGAGCGACCATCGCCAGTGGGTCATCACGGCGCAGCAGGTCGCTCCAGTCATCGTCGGGAAACGCGTCGAGGCCGAAGAGCATCCGGCTGGAGATACCGTCGTGCATGTCCTCGAACCCCAGGACCAGGACCGCCTCGGCGTCACCGCCCAGGATGCTGTTGCGCGCCAGATGCACTGCCGTGCTGGGCGACACCCCGCCATCGCGTATGCAGAAGGTCGGGATACCGGACAGGCCGATCTGCAGCAGCACCTGCTCGCCGATACCGACCCGGGTGTTCACGCTGGAGACGAAGACCTGGTCGATCAGGTCGTTGTCGATACGTGCATCCTCCAGCGCGGCCCGTACCGCCTGCCCCGCCAGCCCATGCAAAGGACGTCGAACGCTCAACGGAACAAAGGGTGTTACCCCTACCCCAGCGATCAGCACGCGTTCCGCCATACCCGTTCTCCCAGCCCCGGACAGCCCCGGGCACTCAATCATTGGGGAAACGGTATTGGCCTGAAGGCGAGCGCACCCCCCCATCGCCTGGGGGGACGGCACGGTTTTGCTGTCGGAGGGGGGGCGCTGGACCGTGGGCGAATCAGGGGGGAACGCCGCCAGCACGACTCTCGACCGGGCGCCGACGCGGAGGGAGAACTAGCGGCTCGCTTCCAGGATTCCCAGCATGTAGGCGCGATCCACCACATGCCGACGCGTGCCCGCCTGGAATTTGCCGAAGAGGTTCTTCAAGTGCCACTTGACGGTCTCCTCGCCGACATTGAGGGCGAGCGCAATCTGCTTATTGGAGAGCTTCTGAGCCAGCAGCTGCAGGACCTCCTGCTCCTTGGGCGTCAACAGCCGACTGGGTGCCACTTTCGTCACCGGCCCGCAGGTGGCGGGCTCGGCCTCGGGCGCTCTCGGCGTCGAAGCGGCCGTTTCCACCGACGGGGTCCAGCGCACCAGTGCCGGGTGGGTGTCCAGCAGCACACGGCGCAGGCCGTATTCCTCCGCCAGGCTGTGGGCCTCGCGCAGGCTCGCCTGGCCACCCCCCTCCAACTCCTGAAGGGCCAGGGCCTTGAACAGCAGGGCCTGGACCCGCTCACGGCCACGCCACATCCTGCTCGCAAGTTCGTGGAGTTCGGCGGCGCAGGCCAGCAGTTCCGGCCAGGCGCGTTGAGCCTGCAATACATAGGCCCGAGCGACACCGGTATGCAGGCGCAGCTCCGGCGCCAACAGGCTCCCAGGATCATCAAAGCATCGAGGAATCACCTCCTCGAGCCGCCGCCAGAGCATCTGGCAGGTATCCGCCCGACCCAGCAACGCGTGCATGCGTATCTGCTCGCCCAGCGAGACGATGCGGAATCGCGGCACGTCCCGCTCATCCCCGAGCGCGTACAGTGCCTCGAGCAGATCATGGCTGCGGCGAGCCTGCCCCTGTATGCCGGCCAGTCGGGCCGCCGTGAGAAAACCGAAGACGATCGCATCGGGGCTGGCCAGCCGCTCGATCACGTCCAGTCGGTTCGCCAGCACGGTGGTTGCCTCGTCGAGTTCGTCGCGCTCCAGCAGCACCGCCGCCAGCGAGCAGGCGAGCAGCGTGGCCACCGAGCTGCGCCGCCCTATGTCCTGTTCGGCACGCAGCAGGGTACTGCCCAGCGACTCCGCCGCCGGCAACATGCGCCCCTCCCACAGGTAAGTAACGCCTATCACCCATTCGGCGAAGCCGCGGATGGCATCCAGGCCTTCCGTCCAGCTGAACTGCGGTGCCTTGCGGCAAATGCGTCGCGCCACTTCCGGCTGGCCACGGAACAGCGCCAGACGAGCCTGGCTGTTGGCGACGATGGCCTGCACCTTGACCGAGCTCTTGGGCGGAGACTCGATCCAGCGTCCGATGATCGCTTGTGACTCATCCGGCCTATCGCAGAAATAGGCCGCCGCGCAAGCGATAGCCGCAGCTTCGCAGCTGGCCTCCTCATCGATCGACGGGTCCGACTGCAGCTTGGCGATCAGGCACCTGGCCTGCTCCGCGCGGTCACTCATCGCCAGAGCCCAGGCCGCTGCCAGGCACATGCGCGGGCGCGACTCCAGCTCTTTCGAAGGAATCTCGCTTATCCATTCGATGACACGACCGAACTGGCCACGCAGCATGATCTCGTAAAGGCACTGCTCGACCATGTCGTAGGCCTGTGCCGGCATGTCCGCACTCAGGTAGTGACGCGCGGACTCCTCGAAGAAACCATTCGCTTGCAGCCATGCGCCAGCCCGCCGGTTCAGTTCGTAGCGCTGCGCAGGTGCAAGCAGGGCCACTCTCTGCTGGAGAAACTCGCGGGCCAACGGATGGATGCGCACCCAGTCGCTGCCCAACCCCTCGGAGAAGATCGGCGTGCTGGCACACAGCTCCGCCAGCATCTCCCCTGCTCGTGGATTGTCAGTCAGCGCGATGCACAAGTCCGGGTGCAGGGTTTCCGGCAAGGCGATGCAGGTGAGAAAGTCGACCTGATCCGGCTGCAGCCTCTCCACCAGGCTATCGACGAAGTAGCGTTGGACATCTCCGGTACAGGCCCGGAGTTCACGGATGGCATGCTCAGGCCCGGAGCCCCTCTCGATGGCCGCCACCGCAAGCTGCAGCCCCAGCGGCCAGCCTTCGGTCAGTTCATGCAGGAGGACCTTGAGGTCGATATCGAGGCCCTCGCCGAAACGACTGCCGAGTACCGCCACGGTTTCATCCACGCGAAAACGCAGGGTCTCCAGGCCCAGCCCGAGGTAGATGCCCCGGGCCTGCAGCTCGGAGGCCTGCAGGTTGAGGCGACGGCGCGAGGCCATCAGCACCCGCAGGTTCGCAGGCGCGTTGTGCAGGAGATAGCTCAAGGCGCCCCGGATAGTGGCGTCAGGCAGTACGTCGACTTCATCGAGCAGAAGCGCCACCTCGCCCCCCAGATCGGCCACCTCCGCCAGCCACTCCGTCAAGTCGCCGAAGGCATCGCGCAGGCTCATGGCCTGATTGGCAGAGCAGGCGAAGACCTGTCGGCCGCTGGCCACCAGCATGGCCGCCGCCAACCCACGGACGAAGCGCACGCTGTCGTCGCGGCCATCCAGCGTCAGCCAGGCGACCACGGCGCCGCGAGAAAGGAGTTCCCGGCGCCACTGGGCCAGCAGCCAGGTCTTGCCGAACCCGGCCGGAGCATGCACCGATATCGCCCTGCGCAAGGCCAGCTCTTGCGCCTCCAGACTCAGGCGCCGGCGGCAAAAGGCGGTCCTCTGGTGCCTCGGTGGCGTGGTCTTGAGTACCAGCTCGGGCTCCATTCTCTCCACGTGCAGCACCTCCGTAAGGGAAAGCCAGGCGCCTTCCGGCATCGTCGCTTGTATCGACAGTCCGCCAGGCGGGAAACATTGCCTTGGTTTCCGGCGAGGACAGGGTGGCGAATTGCTCACGGCATCGGCTTGCGCAGCTGCGAGTCGTGATGTGCGGCAGCTCGCGGCACTCTCCGCCCTGATCGTGGGGCCCCGTTCACCACGGGACAGGCTCGGAGTCGTGCTCCCAGGCTCAGTCCGCCCGGCGGTGGTGCGGAGAGATCGTGCCGGACGACCCGGCAAGTCTGGCCAGGCTACCGGTCAGCATAAACTGTCCCGCCCGCCTAACGGAAACTCCCCCCCCCGCAAGACCGTCCCGCGCGCCGAGGGTCAGTCCGGAGACGCGGGTGATGGCGGCTATCGTCTTATGACCGGGTGTGCGGCAGGCCTCTCGGGATGGGGCCGCCGTTGGCGTCACCCAACCCACTGCGCCGGGCTCATCAACCCAGCCAGCGAAGAATGGCCGGATAGGCGTTAGGCAGCAGCCGTACCAGCCAGAACGTGGTACGCGACAGATGACCGGTGAGAATGCGCTTCTTCCCTTTGCGCAACCCCACAATGATGTCCGTCGCGCATTGCTCCGGAGGCGTCACCAGGAGCTTGTGCGCCTTGTCCGCAAATATTCCTTCCAGCTCCCCGGCCAATTTCACTCGCCGCCCCGCGCGCTCGATATTGGTTCTGATACCGCCCGGGTGTACGCAGACTGCACGAACGCCCGTCCCCCTGAGCTCCTGCCAGAGGCACTCGGTCAGGCCACGCACCGCGAACTTGGACATGTTGTAAGCGCTTTGGCAGGGGTAGGCGAACAGGCCGAAAATACTGGAAATATTGACGATGCAGCCTTCAGCCTGCCGCAGCAGCATCGGCAGAAACGCCTTGGTCCCGTAGAGCACACCGTAGAGGTTGATGTTCAACTGCCATTCGTACTCATCGATACCGGTATTGGCCACGGATCCCACAACGGTCGCGCCGGCATTGTTGATCACGTAATGGACTGCGCCAAAATCGCGCAGTACCTCATCGGCATGGGCGAATACCGCGTCCCGGGCAGAGACGTCCAGCAGGTAGGCGCGCGCATCGGCGCCCGGCGCCAGTTGCGTCAGGGTTTCCTCCAGACCCGCGGCATTGATGTCGGATAGCGCGAGCCGGGCGCCGACCTCGGCGAACTGCACCGCCAGTGCCCGGCCTATTCCGGAGCCGGCTCCGGTGATCACTACAACCTTGTTCTCGAACATGCTCGTCACTCCAGGACTGGACTGTGCGCAGACAGGCCGTATGGCCACCCGCGATCTCAGGGGCACCGCGCCCCCGCACGAATCACCGCTGACGCAGCGGCCACCAGTGCAGGAAGCCGAACAACAGCGTCAGCAGCAGGCTCACCGGCAATGCTCCCGGGTAACGTCGCACATGGCGGAACATGACCAGAGCTTCCAGCAGATGGGCACCGAGCAGAATGACGGCTGCGTAGCGCAACGGCGCTTCGGCCCCGAACGGCAATGGCGTGAACAGACCGATGAGCGCCAGCAGGTACACGGCCAAACAGCCGGTTTTCAAGAGCTTGTTCATAGACTCCCCTTCCTCTACCTGCTCAGAATGTGAATGGCCAGCGCTGCTTCCTCGATACCCTGCAGGCCGCCGCCGTTTTCCTGGATCGCATGGCGCGCACCCTCTACCTGGCGCCCGCCCGCCTCCCCGCGCAATTGCGTCACCAGTTCGTACAACTGGCCGATGCCGGTGGCGCCCAGCGGATGCCCCTTGGACTCCAGGCCACCGGAGGTATTGATGGGAATGCGCCCACCCAGGGTGAAGTCGCCGCGTTCCGCCGCCGGCCCTCCCTCGCCCAGGGGCGCCAGGCCCAGGTTTTCCGCCTGGATGATCTCGCCCATGGCGGAGGCGTCGTGGACCTCGGCCACGTGCATGTCCTCCGGCCCCAGGCCGGCCATCTCGTAGGCGAGATCGGCGGCCCGCCGCCCCACATGCAGCTCTGGCCTTTCCAACGGCCGATGGCTGAAGCTCTGGATCACGCTGGCGGCCACCTTGACGCAACGGCTGCGATCGGCACCGATGCGCTTGAGCCCCTCTTCCGAGCACAGGATCACCGCGGCTGCGCCGTCGGATAGCGGCGCACACATGGGCAACGTGATGGGATAGGTAATGGAGGGAGCTGAGAGGACTTCCTCGATGCTCAACGGCTTACGGAACTGGGAGTGGGGATTGTGCACCGAGTGGCCGTGGTTCTTGGCGGACACGGCAGCTATCTGCCGCTGGGTCGTGCCGAAGGTCTTCATGTGGAAGCGGCACATGGCGGCATAGATGGCCATGAACTTGCTGTAGGGCCTGTCCGACTCCGAACCCTCCGGGATCGCCACGCCCTCCCCCATCTGCACCAGGGTCCGGTAGTTTTCCTCCACCCGCGACACATCCCAGCCACCCTCGAAGATGGCGAAGGCTTTCGCCTTGTCAGGGATATTCATCTTCTCCGCCCCCAGCGCCAGGACCACGTCCGCGGCACCGGCCTTCAGGCTCTGTACGGCCAGGTTGACCGCGGAGCTTGCGGAGGCACAGGCATTTTCCACATTGAAGATGGGGATACTGTGGAGGCCGATCTTGCTGAAGATCACCTGGCCGGGAATGGAGATCTGCCCCTGCAACAGACCGTTGGTCATGCCCGAGTAATAGGCCATCTCCATGTCCCTGGCGCTGCAGCCGGCATCCTTCAGCGCGCCCCGTAGAGCCTCGCCGGCCAGATCTTCGAGGCTGCGCTCCAGGTGCCGGCCGAACACCGTCATGGCGATCCCGGCGATATAGATTGTGCTCATGGCGTTTTCCTAGATCTTGCGTTGGTTGGCGGTCCAGTAGCGGGCGCGCAGGTCTTTCTTCAGCACCTTGCCCACCGGACTACGCGGCAGGGCATCGACGAAGTCCACGCTCTTGGGCGTCTTCACCGAGCCGAGTTTTTCCTTGCACAGGGCGATAAGCGCTTGCGCGCTGATCTCCTGGCCGGCATTGAGCTCCACCACGGCCTTCACCGCCTCGCCCCACTGCTCGTCGGGCACACCGATCACTGCGCAGTCCTGTACCGCCGGGTGGCTCCACAGCACCTGCTCCACCTCGCTCGGATAGACGTTGAATCCGCCCGAGATGATCATGTCCTTCTTGCGGTCGGTGATATGCAGGTAGCCTTCTGCGTCGATATGACCGATGTCGCCGGTGTGCAGCCAACCGTTGACGACAGTCTCGGCGGTCTTCTCCGGGGCGAAGTAGTAGCCCTTCATCACCAGGTCGCCACGCACGCAAATTTCGCCCGTCTCGCCCTGGGCCAGGATTTCGTGGTTGTCGTCCATGATTTCGCAGCGGATCAGCGGGCTCGGTCGGCCCACCGACGACAGGCGCTCGTCGGAAGCGATCCGGCCTTCGCTGTCAAAGTGCTCGTCCGGACGCAGGAAGGCGATGGATGCAGGCGCTTCGGTCTGGCCATAGCCGCCCATCATCACCGGGCCGAACGTCTCGATGGCCAGCTTGAGCTTTTCCACCGACATGGGCGCAGCGCCATACATGAAGTACTTGAGGGATGAGAAATCCACGCTTTCCTTCAAACCCGGGATGTCCAGCAGGCGATAGATCACAGTGGGAGGCAGGAACAGCTCGGTAACCCGGTGGCAGGGAATGGCACCGAGCAGCAACGCAGGATCCGGTTTGGTCACCACCACCACGGTGCCCCCCAGCGCAGTGCAGGGCAACGACAGCAGGCCGGCGGTATGGGTCATGGGGGCCGCCGCCAGGTTGACCGGACGCTCGTTGCCGACGTAACCGCAGCTCATCATGAAATGCGCGCAGAAGGTCTGCGCGCTGCGGTGAGTGTTCATCACTCCCTTGGGGACGCCGGTGGTGCCGCCGGTGGCGGAGAGCATGATCACGTCGTCCGGATCCACCGGCACTGCTGGCTTGCTGGCGGGATGGCGCTCCACCCAAAGGTTCAGTGAAATGCTGCCGGCCACTTCCGGCGCCTCGCCGTCGATACAGATCCAGCGCACCACTTTCGGCAAGCTCGCCTGCAGCCTGGCGATGGTGCTGGCGAAAGCCTGCTGGAAAAACAGCACCTCGCAATCGAAGGCGTCCAGCACATACTGGTTTTCCGCCGCCGAGTTGCGCGCGCCCACCGGAATCCAGCACAGGTTGGCACGCCACAGCCCCAGAGTGCAGGTCCAGGCGGTGACATCATTGCCCGCCCATACGGCGCCCTTGGCCTCCTTGGGAAAGCCCTCCGCCAGCAGGGCGTTGGCAATGCGGCAGGACAGTTCCCCCACCTCGTTGAAGCTGTAACGGCGGTCGTCCTGCACATAGGCGCAGCCCTGCGGGTTGACACGCCAGCCGCGGTCAAAGAAATCGATGATGGCCATGGGGCTCCTCGGAACAGGCATGGCTCCCGCTGGCGAGAGCCAAGTCCCTGACGGATGGTTACAACTGGGTGATGGTGGCGCGGGCCAGGCCGCGCTCTTCCAGGAAACCCAGCAGGTAGCGGTGGCCGAAGGCCTTGGAGCCGGAGGCGAAGCCCACCTTGCGGGTGTCGTTATCCAGCAGCCTGATCGCCGCCGCAGCCTGCAGTGCACCGGTCGCGATGTAAGGCGTGACGCCGTGCAACGTGGCGCGTACTGCGGCCATCTGGCCCCGGCCGATGGCGAAGTCCACGGTGCGCTGCAAGGTCGTGCGCTCACGCGGCGGCATCGCCGGGGTGGTGGAGTCGACGATCTGCTTGATCACCGCGTCCTGCTGCTCCCTGGGCAGGTGCTTGTATTCGGCATCCCATTTCGAGCCCAGCGCGTGCACGGTACGCATCACATCGTTGTCGTAAAAACCAACGCAGGAGGTGCAGGCGCGTACCCGCGGATCCTGCTGGAAATAGATCGGCAGGGAGGTGCCGCCCCAGGGCAGCGCAAACACCGGCTGCATGAGGTCCGGCGAGACGATGTTGAACGACGCGTCCCTGGCATGAGGCACCAGCTGGTTTTCCCAGAGGAAGCACTGCTCCTGGCGATACAGCTCGAAGATCGACGCGGTGGAGCCCACGGTCACACCGGCCGCCGCACGCGGACCACGAGCCAGGGCCGCGGTCTCCAGGGTATCGATACCCGGGGTTTCCAGCGCCAGCTCGGCAGCGATCTCCGAGAAGGTGTACATGTAGGCGATGGAGGGCGATACCAGCAGGCCCGCCTGGCGGTATAGCTCGCCGAACTCGTCGCGCACGGCGCGGATATAGCCCTGCTCGCCCGAGGTATCGATGTGGTGACAGCCCGCCCTGAGCGCGGCTTCCACGCTGACCAGGCCGAAGTTCACGAACGGCCCCACGGTGTTGCATACCACCTTGGCGCCGGTAAAGGCTTTGGTGAGTGCCTCCACACTGTGTTCGCACTCAATGATCTCGAAGGTGGCCGACTCCAGGCGCACGACCCTCTGGGCCATCATTTCCTTCACCCGAGCGGCATTGCGAGCCACGGCAGTGAAAGGAATATTCTGGTCGATCAACCAATCCATGATCAGCATGCCGGTGTAGCCACTGGCGCCATAAACAACTACGGGATACTTGGCCATTGCTTTCGCCTCTTGTGTTTATTCGGGTCCGAAATCAGTTCTGCGCCCAGCCTTCGGCGTAGAGTTGCTGGGCCAGCAACCCCAGCCGCATGGTGAGCACCCGGTTTTCGCCGTCTTCGATCAGTGCGGCGCGGGCGTCGCGGAACAGTTTTTCGATGGGGTACTCACGCGAAGTGCCGGCACCGCCGAACAGTTGCAGGGCCTCGTCGGCCACGCGCATGGCCTCCTCGGTGACCGTGACCTTGGCCGATGCGGTGGCGTAGGGATGGCTGCTGGGAGAAAGGCGTGCGTAAGCCAGCGAGCGGCGCGCCGTGGCGCGCGCCAGCTCCACCCGCCGCAGCATGTCGCCGAGGCGGTAGCGAGTCAGTTGATGATCGATCAGCAGGCGGCCGCCCTGCTTGCGCTCATGACAGTACTGCAACGCCATCTCGAAGGCGGCGCGCGCCAGCCCGGTGAACACCTGGGACATATGGGTCCCGGCATAGGACCAGGCGGAGGCCATATTGCCGTAGTACTCGTCCTGCAAGGCCACCGCGTAGCGCTTGGGCACCCGCACGTTGTCGAAGTAGATCTCGCCCTGCGGCAGAGCGCGCTGGCCAATCTTGTCCAACGGTCTGCCACGGGCCACACCCGGCAGATCCAGGGGAACGATCACGGCCATGCCATGGGGACGCCCATCCCGGGCGAAGAAGCCGTCACCGTAGTCGGCGCCGATGTAGCAGAGGGCGACCTGGGCCACGGCACCGTTGGACACCCACGCGGAGCACTGGCCGTTGATCAGGATATCGTCGCCGTGCAGCTGCCCCCACAGATTGCCCTTGTTGCCAGGCTGACCGGGGGCCCACTCGCGCGCCATGTCGAACACCTGCACGTCGCTGCCTTTGTCCGGCTGAGTGATCACCCAGCAGCCGATCTTGCCGCTGCACAGCCCCACCAACTCCTGGTTGCCAGTTGCCACCGCCATCTGCAACGGAAAGCCGGCCGCGCCGAGAGAAACGCCCAGACCGGCATCGCCCCAACCCAGCTCTTCGCCGATCAGGGACTCCACGCGAACGGCCATTTCCGGCGGCATTTCCGTGAGCAGTTCCGGGCTCAGCCCCAGCTTGGCGTACTCGGAGAAAACGCTGTAATAGGGAGAGCCGGGAGCAACCACCTCGTCAGTGCCCATCCTGTCCAGTTCGGCGCCCACGGGTCGTAGCACGTCACGGGCAAATCGGTGCACCGATGCCTGGATAGCAGCCTCCTCTTCGCTGAGCAGGGTCTCGAAGCCGGTGAGGCCAACGTGGGGCAGGGTCAATTGAGTTTTTAGCTGCATGCTGTTCGGCGCCTCGCGCTCATTGTTTTCACGGCAGCCATATTGGCCCCGCGTCGCGCTGGTGCCTTTCAGTAAATGCGCTTATCTTTATCAAAATCCGCTCATCGAGGAGGACAGGGATTTGCAACGACCTTACTGGCTGGCCGTACGCGAGGAGCTAGGGCAATCGCCCATCCTCGAGGGGTACATTCACGGTGAAGCGCCCCTGTTCGCGGAGCGCTACATGTACCAGACCATCGAGCGCACCGTTTCCGGGATCGAATGCACGGCGCTGATCAACCAGTTCGGTGGCGGCCCAGTCCATGAGGGCCAACAGGGTCACTGGCGCACCCAGAATCTGCCAACCCAGTCCATCCTGGTACCACGAGGCGTACCTACCCATTGGCACTACTCCGGCCCGGTGGACTTCGTGGTTTTCTATTTCCTGGACGGCAGCAGCGGCACCATGGCCAACCTGGAGCTTCTGGCCGAATCGCGCGGGCAACCGCTATCGTTCAGCGATCAACTGACAGGCGCAGCGGCGCAACAACTGGTGAGCGAACTCTATAAAGGCTCTGGTGCGGACCAAGTCTTCATGGGGCGACTGGCCAGCGTGATGCTGGAGCAAAGCTACCGGCTGCTGACCACCCCCGCCAGCGTCAACATCAGCCCACGCTACGCACACTTTTCGCGTCTGCAGGCCGTGCTGAATCATATCCACCAGAACCTGGCGAACGCCTTGTCGGTCGATGTCCTGGCCAGCTGTGCAGGTGTCAGCCAAGCGCATTTCCGACGCTTGTTTCAAGAGGCAGTGGGCATGCCCGTTCACCGCTATGTGCTAACGACGCGGCTCGAACAGGCCCGACGGCTGTTGACCCTATCGGAAATGCCCATCGCACACATTGCCCAGGAGTGCGGTTTCAGCAGCCAAAGTCATCTGACCGCCTGCTTCCGTTCGACTCATGCGGTAACGCCGGCACAGTTCCGTGCCCGACTCGCGGGTCGACGGCAGTAAGGCCCCCGCAGTGCGCCCCTGGCGCCCAGACGGCCGCGTAATTCGGAATTGACCCGATGCAGCTCAGGCTCACTACCGACACCGCGGGTACAGGTAAAGACTCGACCGCCGTCACCCGCCCTGCGTATTCAGGAAGACGGCTATCAGCCTGGCTTTGTCACCTCTTCGATTTCGCCAAGGCGCCAGGTTTGATCAAACCAAGGCTGGAGCGGACCGTAGAGTCGGAACAGTGTGTACCAAGCCTTTCCGGATACGGTCTGGATCCAGTTCGCTTCCTTGCCCTCCGGCGCCTGCGGGCCGAAATACAGGTCGACGGAGCCGTCTTCGTTGACTGACAGGTTGTCGCGCTTGTTGTTCTTGCTGGGGAACGTTTGTCCTGTTTGCAGCTCGGAACGGGTTTGCGGATCGTAGACAACGATGGACCAGAAGTCCTTGGCTGGGGCATTGGCAGGGATGCGCAGCCGGTAGGTCTTGCTGCCATCGAGGTAGCCCCCCTTGCTGTCAGCCACCGCATAGGCATACTGCGAGCCCTTCCCGAGCATCTTCAAAACCATGGCCGGTGTGTTCACCGTGGCCTGGTAGAAGAACAGCGTCCGCGCATCCAGGTTACGACCGCCCAGACCCTTGTCTGCCAGCCACCGGTAGTCACCCCCGATGAACGCATGGGTCCATGCGCTCCCCGGATAGAGCGGGGCATCCTTGAAACGTGGCCGGAAGCTGATCGCTCGGGCAGTCGCGTTGCCGATGGCGACCGCCTCGGTGAGGATCTTCTTCATCCGCTCATCCGGCGTGAAAGGCTTGCCCTTCTCGATGCCAATGGCAGCGAACAGACCACGGAGCTCAGGATCGAGCATCGACACCGGTTCGCGATCAATCACCGTATGAAGCTCTTCGTAGAACTTGAAATTGTTGGCGTGGATGGTGTTGATGAAGTGCCGTGAAGCACTGACGAACTCCATCTTCGGCGGGCTTTTCTTGCTGGACAGCGGGTAGACCTTTACACCGCTCTCGAACATCCCGGTTGCAGCATCGGGTTTGCCGTCCACCAAAAAGCCCCGCAGGATCAGCCAGTTAACATAACTCGTGGACTTGGAGACGAAGTACTTCTCACCTTCGACAACAGCCTCCATACCCCCAACCGGCGGATCCAGATCGCCCTCGTAATCGGGTGGCAGAATCAGGTATTTCCCTCCCTTGCCACGGTCGGGGCCAGGCGCCCCCATGTCGGTAACGAAGCGGAAGTAAGCATCGTTGACAGTACCGGGCCCCGATCCCGAAGGAATCTCGACCACTGTTGGCCCGTCCTTCTTGAGGTCGAGAAATACCGAGCAATACACCGTGTCGGTGTTGCCCGTCAGCATCAACGGCGCCGAATCCAGTAACTTGTCCATGATGAGTGCTTTGTTCGAAGCGTCCACTCCCATACTGAGGTGGCCAAGGCGCAGCGCTTCGACAGAGGTGGCCGGGATGCCGTTGAGGAAGGTTTCCACGCCACGCAGCAGGTCAAGGTTGTCGTACAGTTTCTCGACCGTCGACGCATCGGGCATTCCGTCGAAGAACCGCAAGGTGCCGAGCCGGGTCTCGACGCTGTCGGGTGTCATGACCTCATCGGGAATCCGATAGTTGTAACCCGGTGTCTTGTCCGGCGCCGCATCAGTTGACCCACCACTCAGCAGCACCAGCGCGGCCAAGCACATCCTATGTTTGGGCTTCATCGGGACTTGCTCCTTTTTTTTATTCTCTAGGTTGTTTGGCACGAGTTGCAAAGCCGATCCGGCATCACTGGCCAAGAAGATGTGGCGCGCCAGATACATCGCCGCATTGGCCGCCCCCACCCGCCATCACGAATATAGAACACCGTGGGTACCCGACACGCGCTACTGCGCCGGCACGGGTGTCCACGCCGTACACGACGCCCCGTCGGATCAGGCCGCAGTCGATACGCGTCGCCTTGAGCGGCGCCCACATCGCCGGGCATGCAATCAATGAAGAAACGGTATTGGCTTGAGGGCCTGAATACCCCCCCAAAGCCTGGGGGGACGGATTGATGTTGGTCGCGAAGGAACAGGACGGAGGAGCATCGGTAGGCACTGCCGCATCCGGCAAATGTGCGAGGGAAAACTAGCGGCCCGCCTCCAGGATTCCCAGCATGTAGGCGCGATCCACGACATGTCGGCGCGTTCCCGCCTGAAACTTGCCGAACAGATTCTTCAGGTGCCACTTCACGGTCTCTTCCCCAACGTGCAGCGCCAGAGCGATCTGCTTGTTGGAGAGGTTGCGGGCCAGCAGCTCCAGCACCTCCTGTTCCTTGGGTGTCAACAGCCCGCTCGGCGCGACTTTCGCTACCGCCACCGGACGCGGGACGGCCTCCGCCGGCAGCGCCTGCGGCGCTGCCCGGGACGGCTCGCCGCTCTCCAGCATTCGCAGCCAGCGGGCCAACAGCGGATGGGTGTCCAGCAGTACGCGGCGCATACCGAACTCTTGCGCCAGGCTCCTGGCCTCCAGCAGGCTCGCTTCGCCATCGAGTCCCATCTCGCGCAGCGCCAGTGCCTTGAGCAGCAGCGCCTGGACCCGCTCGCGCCCGCAGCGCATCCGGCCGGCCAACTCATGGATATCGGCCGTTACGCTCAACACCCCCTCCCAGTTCCCCTGCGCCAGCAGCGTATAGGCCCGCGCGATGCCGGCGTACAGGCGCAGCTCCGGTCCGAGGAGGCTGTCCGGATCATGGAAACAGGGTGGAATCGCGTCCTCCAGCCGCCGCCAGAGCAACTGGCAGGTATCGGCGCGCCCCTGTACCGCGTGCAAGCGGATCTGCTCGCCGAGCGAGACCATGCAGAAGCGTGGTATCTCCCGCTCCTCGCCGAGCGCATGCAGGGCTTCGAGCAGATCCTGGCAGCGATGGGGCTGACCTTGCAGGGTTGCCAGCCGGGCCGCCGTAACGAAACCGGCAACGATGGCATCGGGAGTGGCCAGGCATTCGACCCTGTCCATCCGATTGGCCAGCACAGTGGCCGCCTCGTCGGGCTCGTCCCGCTCCAGCAACACCGTCGCCAGGCTGCAGGCCAGCAGGATGGCCACCGAGCTGCGCCGACCGATGTCCCGCTCGGCGTGCAGCAAGGTGCCACGCAAGGCGTTCTCGGCCGGCACCAGGCGCCCTTCCCAAACGTAGGTCGTGGCCACCAGCCACTCGGCAAAGCCGCGAATGGCATCCAGCCCCACCGTCCAGTCGTATTGCGGCGCGCGCTGGCAGATGCGCCGTGCCACTTCCGGCTGGCCACGGAACAACGCCAGGCGTGCCTGCTGGTTCGCCACGATGGCCTGGACCTTGACCGAGCCCGCCGGCGGGCGCTCAGCCCAGGGACCGATGATGGCTTGCGACTCGTCCGGACGGTCGGCGAAGTAGGCCGCTGCGGAGGCGATGGCCGCGGCCTCGCAACTGTCGGCCTCACCGATCGACGGATCGCTCTGGAGCCTGGCAACCAGGTGCCCGGCCTGCGCCGAGCGATCGCTCATGGCCAGCGCCCAGGCTGCCGCCAGGCACAGGCGCGGACGCATCTCCACTTCCTCCGGGGGAAGCTCCGCGACCCACTCGATGACGCGGTTGAACTGACCGCGCAACATGATTTCGTACAGACATGGCTCGATCATGTCGTAGGCCTGCGCGGACCGCTCGGCACAGAGGTAATGGCGCGCGGCTTCCTCGAACAGGCCGTTGGCCTCCAGCCACGAGGCGGCCCGATGATGAAGTTCCTGTCGACGCTCCGGCGACAGCATCGCCACGCGCTGCTGGAGAAATTCACGGGCCAGCGGATGGACACGCACCCAGTCACTGCCCTGCCCTTCGACGAAGATCGGCGTGCTGGCGCATAGCTCAGCCAGCAGCTCTCCCGCACGCGGGTTGTCGGTCAGGACGATGCACAAGTCGGGGTGCAGGGTTTCCGGGACGGCGATGTTGATGAGGAAATCCACCTGTTCCGGCGCCAGGCGCGCCACCAGGCTATCGACGAAATACCGCTGGATATCACCTGTGCAGGCCTTCAGCTCCTGAACGGCGTGGGACGGACTGGTACTTCTTTCGATGGCCGCGATGGCGAGTTGCACGCCCAGGGGCCACCCTTCGGTGAGTTCATGCAGGATGACCTTGAGGTCGATGTCGAGGCCGTCGCCGAAGCGGCTGCCGAGCACCGCCACGGTTTCATCGACGCGAAAGCGCAAGGCCTCCAGGTTCAGCGCCAGAAACGCTCCCCGCGCCTGCATCTCGGCCGCCTGAAGATTGGGGCGGCGGCGAGAGGCCATCAGGACACGCAGGTTCGCGGGCGCGTTGTGCAGCAGGTAGGTCAGCGCATTGCGAATGACCTCATCGGGCAGCGCATCGACCTCATCGAGCATGAGGGTGACTTCGCATCCCAGGTCAGCCACTTCCGCCAGCCATTCGGTCAGGCAGCCCAGCGCATCGCGCCGGCTCATGGCCTGGCTGGCGGAGCTGGCGAAAGCCTGCCGTCCGCTGGCCACCAGCATCGCCGCAGCCAGTCCCTGGACGAAGCGTACGTCGTCGTCGCGCGCATCCAGGGTCAGCCAGGCGACCACGGCGCCCCTCGAGAGCAGTTCCCGGCGCCATTGGGCCAGCAGCCAGGTCTTGCCGAAGCCGGCTGGCGCATGGACGGAAATGGCCACTCGGGAGGCCATCTCCTCCATTTCAAGGCTCAGGCGCTCGCGTCGATAAGCCGTTTTCTGGCTCCTCGGCGGAGTCGTCTTGAGTACCAGTTCGGGCTCCATTCTTTCCACTGTGCTGCGCCTCAGGCAGGGGGAAGGGTTACATCGCACCTCGAAGTATCGTTCGAAGAGCCACCCATCCGCCAGCGAAGAAAAGCAGCCCCTCCCGCCGACCGCCAGCGCAAGCCACGAGCCACCCGCAGCCGGGGAAGACGCTGCAGGCTTATCGACAGGGCGGGGTTTCAGGTTGCAGGCGGGGGCTTGCGACAGGCGTGTCCGATCGGCTCAGGGGCGGGCACTTACCCCCTCTGCATTGGCACTCGCCACCAACGCGACCAGTTGGCTCAGGTTGGCCTGATACGCCACCAGCCCCTCCACACTGTTGTTCGAGGGGGGCTGCAGACGGCCGTGGCAGGACAGCGGCTTGGCCGCACCGGGTAGTTGCAGTTGCCAGCGGGCGTCCAGTAACGCGTATTGCCCCGGTACCGAATCGAAGCGCTGGACATCGATTTGCAACGACGAAATGGCGTGACCGCCCGCGGGCGAGCCCGGCTGGTCCTCCAGTGCGCTGCTGAATTCATCCGTCAGGTTGGCTCCCCGCCATTCGGTGTCGAGGATCGCCAGCCCACTGCTTCCCTGCCGGATGACGAGCTGCAAGCGGTCAACCCGGGGCGGCATCGACACACGTTCGACCCGTACCTGGCTGCCGGGGGAGGCGACTGGTTTGACGGGAACCAGGGTGTGGTAATGAATCGGCGCACTGCTGCATCCCCACAGCAGGGGGAACAAGCCTGCCAACAACCGCAAGGGCAACCTGGGCATCTGAACCTTCTCCTTAACCCAGCGCCATCTCAGGGCAGCAGGTTTTCCACATCCGCACTCCTGGAGCGACCACGGATGAGCGACTCGGGGTGTCGCCCAAGGTAGTCGGACAGATCGCGCAACGAACGCGACGTGCGGTCCAGCTCATCCAGCGTATCGCTGAGTTGCTGCCGTTGCGGCGAGTCTGCCGCCAGCGCCGAGTTGGCCGTGGCCAGTGTCTTGCGCACCTCGTCCAGCGTGCTGTTCACCCCGGGCAGGGTCTGACGGTTGAACTGCTTCAGGCTGCCTTGCAGCTCCCGGAGGTTGCCGTCGAGATTGTTGGCAATCCTCTCCAGCGGCAGCTTGCGAATGCGCTCCACGATTTCCTGCAACTGCTCCTGGAGCTTGTCGAGACTGCCCGCAATGGTCGGAATACGGATCGGGCGCGCAGTGGTATCGACGACGGCCGGCGTGGCATCGGGATAGAAGTCCAGGGAGATATAGAGCTGACCGGTCAGGAGGTTGCCGTTGCGAGCCTGGGCGCGCAGCCCGTGCTCGACGAAGCGGGCGACCAGACGGCTGGTGCCGGCGTCATCCTCCGGGGAGTGGTCGAGGGCCCTGAGTGTCTTCTGGTAGGCCGGCCCCAATCGTTGCGGGTAGATCACAGCATCGACCATGACCGGGAAACTCTGCTTCTTCTCGTCATAGTCCAACTGCACGGACGTGACCTTGCCGAACGCCATCCCCATGAACTCGACTGGTGCGCCAACCGCCAACCCGCGCATCGACTGGTCGAAGCGAAAACGCAGGTACTGCGCCTTGCCCGACGGCGGAGCGAGCGCACTGTCGCGATCGGCATACAGGTCGAACTCCTGGCACTGGGTCGCCACTGCCACGCCCTCGCTGCTCTCCGCCCCCTGCAGCACACCGAAGGCCAGGCCGCCTACCAGCAGGGCCGACAGGGACTCGGTATTGACCTTCAGGCCATTGGCATCGACGTTCACGTCCAGCCCGCTGGCATTCCAGAACCGGGTGTTGCGGGTGACGTAGCCATCGTTGGGCGCCTCGATGAAAATGCCGACATCCACCCCCTCGCCATCGGCACGCAGCGCATAGGAGACGACCTGTCCGACCGGGATCTTGCGGTAATAGATCGGTGAACCGATGTCCAGCGAGCCGAGATCGTCGGCATGCAGGATGAAGCTCGTCCCCTTGGCGCCGTAAGTGAGAGGCGGCGGCGCCTCCAGTCCCACGAAGCGCTTCGCCGGTACGCTCGACTGTCCGGAGTCGGCGCCGATGAAGCTGCCGGACAACAAGGTATCGACCCCGCTGACACCGCCCGCACCGATCCGCGGACGCACGACCCAGAACCTGGCATCGCGGGTCGCGAAGGCTTCCGCTTCCTTGTTGAGCCTTATAGTCGCGGTGACGCTGTTCCTGTCCTTGGCCAACTCCACCGCCTCGACCTCGCCAATCATGACGCTGCGGTATTTCACCTGGGTCTTGTGGGCGACCAGGCCTTCGCCGGTCCGGAAGGAAATTTCGATGGTCAGGCCCTGCCCCATCCAGTTGCGCACCACCAGCGACGCACCGACCAGCAGGGCGATCATGGGGACGATCCAGACCAGGGAAATGCTCCAGCGCCGGGTGACGACCTGCCCCGCCCCAGGGGGACCGAGCTCAGGAAACGGCTGTTGCATCGACAGGACCTCCGCTGTCCCAGATCAGTCGTGGATCGAAACTCATGGCGGACAGCATGGTGAGCACCACCACCAGGCCGAAGAACAGGATGCCGGCCCGCGGCTCGATGGTGCCCAGTTCGCGCAACCGCACCAGGGCCGCCACCAGCGCGACCACCAGTACATCAAGCATCGACCAGTAGCCGATCAGCTCGACCATCCGGTACAGCTGCGAGCGCTGCCGACGTGCCCAGGCGCTACGGCGCTGGGCCGTCACCAGCAGGGTGACTCACTCGTTCTGCGGCACCACCCGCGCACCCGCACCCTGTCCTTCGATGTACACCCGTTCGCCCTGGCGGAGCTCCGCGTTCACCGGCTGCGTAACCGAGACCAGCACGCCGCTCTTCATCCGCACGATCACCTGCTGGGCCTCTTGCGGCTTGTCGTAATGACGCCGCTCGGCATAGTTGCCACCCACACCACCGGCCAACGCTCCGGCGATCATCGCCACGTCACGCCCGGTGCCCCCTCCGACCAGGCTGCCCAGGGCCGCGCCGCCGATACCACCGAGGATCGCGCCCACACCGGTGTCATGGTTGGTCTGAACCTGGGTTTCGGTGAGCTGCTCCACCACCCCGGTGCGGATTTCCACTTCCCCGGGACCGCCATTGGCGCCGCCCGTATCCACGGAGGCGCAGCCACTCAGCGCACTGGCGAGGAGCCAGGCAAAGAATCCGTACTGGATGTGCTTCATCACAATCTCCTTGAAAGCCTGGGGTTCTCATGGGCCATCGGCAGGCGACGGCCGGTGGCACTACGCAACAGCGAAAGGTCGCTGGTTTCGGCGGGTGTAGCGGGACGCCCTCGGAAGTCCCGCCGCGCCATTACCTGGAGGCCAGCGTCTTGGGGTGGGCGATAACGCTCGGCACGCTGTCCTCGCGGTCACATCAGCGTCGGCCCGACTCTCAGCTCGTACCACTCCCGCGCGGCCTTGACCTCGACAGGCAAGCTGCCAGGGCCAAGGCTCCAGGGACTTACTCGGCACGCACGATCTGCGGAGGGGTCCAGCTACCGTCCAGAATCGAGGGGTTCTGCACTTTCGGCCAGTACATCCGCAGCATCGGCAGGAAGTCCCCCTTCGGGGCCGGCAGCCAGTTGGCTTCCTTGTCCTTGCCGGGCGACTCGTGTTGGAAGTACAGGGTCAGGGAACCATCGGCGTTGTACTTCAGGTCGTTGCGCGGGCTGACGGTGAACTTGTCCAGCGGGTTTGGCACGAACCACCAGCCTTGATCGATTTCATACATGGTGATGGACCAGAAACCATTCGCCGGCGGCGTCTTCCCCTTGGCGAAGGTCAGGGTATAACGGTTGGCGCCGTTGAGCTTCTGGCCGGCGCTGTCGATCGTGGTGTAGGGGTAGACGGCATCCTGCTCCACGTTCGCCGGCCATCCGAAGGCGGCCACCACGGCGCGTTTCATGTAGTGGGTGTCGTAGACGCCGAGACCCTTGGTGAAGGTCCAGCCATTGACCTTGCTGCCCAGGGTCGGCTGCCCCTCGCCGATTTCCTGCAGGGCGACCTTCGGCAGGTCGGCGAGTTTCGCCTGTAGCTCCGACGGCAAGGCACTGAGCTTGAACGGCTTGCAAGGAGCGATCCCCAGCTTGGCCATGCGCGCCAGGATCGGAGCATCTCCGGCCGCAGGCGGCGCGTCCTCGCACATCAGGTCTGCGAGCTTGTTGAAGTAGACCTCTGTGCTCATACCGAGAATCACATCCTGCGGCTTGGCAGTCATGCTGAAGCCCGGATTTGGGTCGACGGCCGGTGTCTTGGGCGTATAAGGCTTGCCCCAGGCCGACAGCGGGGTGATCTTCAATTTCGTCTGCAGGACATTGACCGCTGCGTAGTCCTTGTCGGTGCCATCGGCATAAGTCCGCCCCAGGATCAGCATCTTGCGTGTGGCCGATTTTATCTGGGTCATGCCCTCGGGCACCTTGCCCTCCCAACCCGGCCCGGTCAGCAGGTAATTGGCCGCGGCGCCACCGGTGGTGCGCGCGCCCGGTGAATGGAAGATGGTCATCCACAGGTCGTACATCGGCATCAGGTAGTAGCGCTTGCCCATGTCCGGCTGACTGAACACCTGCGGCTCGCTCAGGTCCACCCAGGCCATCGAATAGAGCGTGTCGGCGTTGGGCGCAGACACACCGCGAAAATCGGCCGGCGGATAACGCTGGATGTTGGCGAACTGTCCCATGGGCGCATGGGTGTTGCTCACTTTGTCCACGTTGGTCCGCTGCACACGCGTGACCTCGGTGGTCATCAGCGAATAACCGTAGACGTAGGCATCCTTGGCAATCTGCAGAAGCTCATCCGTTTCGGCGGCCGACGCCTGACCCAGTGACCCCAGGCCGATGGCAGCTGCCAGCAGGGTGGTTGAGGCAACTCTCATGTGCATTCTCCTTGGCTATGAGATGACTTTTCTTGTGCGCCCGGACTCCGGCGCGGATTGGATATCGACTCTCGATGCAAACTGGGCAGCGCCACTGCTTCGCACACGACGCGCGCCCTCGCCGAGCTAGCGGAACTTCATGACGTCGGTGGTGAGCTCATCGATGACCGGCTTGAGGTCGGCAAAATCAACGGCCTGCTTGTCATTGCTCAGCGTCTTCCCGAAGCCCTTGCGTACGACCCGGAGCACGGGCTTTCCGGTACTGGTGTCGATCAACTCCCCTTCCAGGAACAGCTCGGTGTTCTGGTCACGCTCGCCCGTTGCCGCCATCGCACCGGCCACCACCAGCGCCACCGGGATGACTTCGTAGGGCTTGAGTCCCTCGTTACTGGCGCTGACACCGGTAATCGCACCGCGGAATTCGAGTGTCCGAGGCCCGCTGGAGAAACCGACCAACTGGAACCGCTGCGACAGGGCCTCGCCCAGGCGGGCATTGGCGTACTCCAGCAGATCGTCGTAGGTCTGCTGCCCGATGCGGTCCGTCGTTTGTGGCGTGGGATAGAAGCGCAGCGGCTGGAAGATCAGCTTGTCGTAGTTGGCAACATTGAATGCGGGGTCCACCCAGCGCAGGGCCTTCTGGCCGCTCGCGGTATCGACGGATTCCAGGCCGTCGTAACTGGGCAGGAACCCTGAATATTGCGCCTGATCGACCGTTTTGCTGGTGCAGCCAGCCGTGAGCAGTACAACGGCAGCCGCGCCGCATGCGAACAGTGCCTTGGCCTTCTTCATACAATCTCCTTGTTGGACGCCAGGGTCCGGGACATCCCTGAATATGAATGCTTCAGTCAGTAGGTTGCGGCGGGCTCAGCGGCCGCCGGGTGTTGGGTACAGGCCCTGCCGGACAACCGGGCCCTTGCACGGCCGGAAGATCAGAACTTCCAGGTAGCGCTTGCGCTCAATGCCTGGATCCAGGCGTTATCGAACTCTCCGGATACGCGCTTGGGGTCGTTCAGCGGCAGTGACTTTTCCTGACTGACCGACATGTCCCCGAGCCAGACCAGCTCATAGCTCAGGTTTACATCGGTCTGCTTGTCCACGGCATAGGTCAGGCCCGTGCCCAGGCGCCGGTTCTCCGCCATCGGCACGGTGAGCGAACGCTTGTCGTCATCCACCGACGAGCTGTCGTAGGCGACGCCGGCACTCCACAGCCAGCGTGGATCGAAGCGGTACTGAGTGCCCACCGAGAGATGCCAGGTGTCCTTGTAATCCGCTTCGAGCGTCGCGGAGCGGGGAGTGTCGCTATCCAGGTCGACCCCCACCTCGCCAAACCGGGACCAGTCCTGCCAGTTGACGCTGGCCAGAAGCGCCCACTGCTCATCGAGCTGGTGGTAGAGGCTGAAGGTCAAAGTCTGCGGCACATTCATGTCGATGCGGGTGCTGGCGTCGAGAACCCCGCGATCGCGCAGCAACTGTGTCGTCAGCGGGCCAACGCCCTGGAGATCCAGGCCATCTTCGAATTCGACATCGATCTCGCTGGTATAACTCAGGCCCAGTCGGGTTCCCGAACGGGGTTCGTAGATCACGCCCAGATTGGCGCCGTACCCCCAGTCATGGTCCCGGTATTTCATTTGGCCGTCGGGGCGCTGGAGCCTTTCGAAAGGCGCGTTGTCCACCGCCATCTGACTGTCGAGCGTCGCGTAGAACGCGCGCAGGCCGATGCCGAACGCCCACTGCTCATCGAGGCGATAAGCCAGTGCCGGCATCAGCGTCATGCCGGTCAGCTCACCGTTCTGCAGGAAGTAGCGGCCGCTCCAGTCGTTGTCGTAGTTGAGGTTTAGACCGAAATCGCCATAGCTGGCGAATCCCACAGACCAGCCATTGCCGAGCTCCCGAGTGACAAACAGGCTCCCGCCCGGCGCCCAGTCCATCGCGTTGCCGCTGTTTCCGCCCGCGATATTGGTGCCGTCGTCCGTTTCAAAGTCCAGGTTGCCATGCAGCACCTGGGCACCCGCCGTGATCTGCGTACCGGACAGCCAGGCCATGCCGGCCACGTTGCTGGCCAGGGTGGACGGGCCCTGGGCGCGGGCAGCGGCACCCGCGTTCGCCAACCCAACGTTGTCCGTACCGATCTCGTAAAGCATCAGCCCACCCGCCAGCAACTGCTCAGGCACTGCCAGCAGAGCGACCGACACAGCCATGTAAACGCGTGAGTTCATCTCGTAATCCCTGACAAGGTTGGCATCCTCGGTCGCCACACGTACGAATCTACGGAGTCGTGGGCAGTCCTGCCCGGAGTACAGGTGGTATAGGCCTGCGGGTGACAAGTTGCCACCTCACTCTAGGGTTTCCTCCTACAAGGCACCTTGCAATTTCGGACAGCTCTGGAGAATTTTCTGGTCTAAGGTTTACCTTCATCACAAAAACAAACTACGGCAGGTAACGGTCACCCATGGCTGAGCGTGCGTTGGCCCCTTCCCCACTGATATTCAGCAATTCCGGCGAGGTGCGGACAGGCCCGGTGAAAAGCCTTCCTTACGTCATCAGCGCTCTGGGCGGAAACCCTGTTGGCGTCTTCGAGTCGGCCGACATCGACCTGGACAGGTTTGTCAACGACCGAGAACAGCGACTCGACTACAACCTGACCACCCAGCTGTTCTGCACGGCCATCCGGCAGACGGAGTGCCCCCATCTTGGGATACTGGTGGGCCGACGCTCCAGCCTCGACGACCTGGGGCCGGTGGGACAGCTCATGCGCTGTGCCGCCACGGCGGAAGAGGCTCTGCACGATCTGGTCGCGCATTCAAAGCTGCATGACCGCGGCGCCGCGCCGCTGTTCTTTCCATTGACTGGGCAACTCAGCCTGCTCGGCTATGTGATCCACCGCCACGATCTCGTCACTCCGAGGCCGCTCATCGATACAGCGATGATGGTCGGCGTCCGCGCCCTGCGGGAGCTCCTCGGCCCCGGCTGGACGCCCGTCCGCGCGCAACTGGCCTACCGCAAGCCCGAGGACTTTTCGGCCTATTCCCGTATGTTCCGCTGCCCGGTGCAGTTCAATGCGAACGTCTCTGGTCTGGTCATCCTCAATCAGCAACTGCGCCAGAAGCTCAAAACGGCCAACCCACGTCGCCATCAGCAACTGCGGGGCGCCATTGTTGCAGCCACCGCCGGCCTGACGACGTCGGAGCTGATCAGGCATCAACTGCATTCCCTACTGTTGGCCGGCGAGGCCCGGGCCGAGCAGATCGCTGAGCGTGTAGGGCTGCACATCCGAACCCTGCATCGACGTCTAGATGCCGAAGGGACCCATGTCCAACAACTCATTACCGAGACCAGGCGGAGTTTGGCGATGCAATTGCTCGCTCACACCAACCTGCCAGTATCCACGGTTGCGCAGTCGCTCCAGTACCAGGATCCCAACGCTTTCTCAAGGGCCTTCAAGCTATGGACCGGGATATCTCCACAACTATGGAGGAACACCTCGTCCCC
Source organism: Pseudomonas sp. MT3 (assembly GCF_054720805.1). NCBI lineage: Bacteria > Pseudomonadati > Pseudomonadota > Gammaproteobacteria > Pseudomonadales > Pseudomonadaceae > Pseudomonas > Pseudomonas sp. MT3. The sequence goes on along the minus strand of NZ_JBTVPY010000034.1, from coordinate 597 downwards.
GATATCAAACTCAGCAGCCCCCTTGATAACACCAGGCTGATCGGTGTCAGACGGGCGCCCGCAGAGATCGCCTTTGTTTTGGTGGCCACCGCTTATCAGAGGCAACAACCGGCCAACAGCGGACATTGTCGATGACTCGGAAACGCTATAGTCGCTGCTTACGCAAGGAGGCGTAACGTCATGCTCAATCCCTACTGCACTCCAGAAAGCACACAGAGAAACCCCGAGCAGCCAATGGGGAAACGGTCGTTGGGTAGGGCCTTCTGGCTGGTATTCATACCAGCGGCCGTTGCAGGGAACGCTCTCAGTGTTCTCGCCCTTATGGTGCTGAAGGCGATTGCAATCGAGTTGTCCATTCCCGCAACGACAGGCATCCGCATCCTCTCTTGGCTAGCTCTGTCGATCCCCTACCTGGGCACAGCTCTACTTGGCTTCCATGCAGTCCGGAAGTCAGCGCAGCCAAAGCGTCTTCCCTGGATGCGACCTATCGCGCTCAGCGTCGTAGGTATTTACGCACTTTGGGCGGCGTATATCACCGCCAGAGCATTTTTCGTGGCAAAGCTCGTCTAAGCCGGCCCGGAGGAAATGTCCGCCATG